>JABSOJ010000140.1 GCA_013216005.1 Alteromonadaceae bacterium
AACAGTATTACATAAAGCTTTCCTCTTGCCACTGTTTAATTAATGTACAGGTCGAATAAATGTGCGGAAGGTGGGATTAATAATATGTTGTTAATTATTTGCCTGTATATTGGTGTGTGTAGTTACCAATGTTCAGGTTTTCCAATGTAAAACCCTTGGTATCCATCCACAAATAATTTTTCTAACATTAATTTTTCTTGCTTGTTTTCAACACTCTCTGCTAATACTTGAATGCTTAATCTATGAGCAAGATCAATCATCAAACGTAGAAAGTATTGATTATTTGTGTCTTCATCAATATCCCGGGTATATGTACTGTCAATTTTGATGAAATCAGGTTTTAAATCACGGAAAAATTTGAATGAGGTTAAGCCAACGCCGAAACCTTTAATTGTTATACGTGAACCTGCGCGGTGGATCATATCGATAAAACATTTACTTGTATTTATATTCTGCTTTAGGCCGTCTTCAGTTATTTCAAATATTAATTTTAACCCAATATCCGGTGCGCGAAGTAAACGTCTTTCTAACCAAATTATGAAATGTTCGTCATGGATACTGCGGGAATTAACCGATATGCCAAAATTGTGATCAGGTGTCTTTTTGTTGGAAATCTCCTTGATGGCCGTTTCAATAATTAATTTATCTACCGAAACAATTTTATCTAATTTTTCTGCCATGGCGATAAAGGAAACGGTTGGTAATATTTCGTCATTTGAGTTTAGGAAACGAGCGATTATTTCATCATAAACTTTACAGTTACTGGTCTTTGGTTTTATATGTTGAATTAGCAGGTTAATTCGTTGATTATCGATCACACTATCAATTTCCTGGCGCCAATTCTGGTTACCCCTACCAGCGTTTGGATCTTGCAAAATATCAATATCCTTTTGAGAAAACCAGGCATTAATATGTTTGGTCTGGGCAATACTGATCCCGGTATCAGCTAATGCAAGTAACTCCCCTAAAGGATTGCTTTGATCAAAATACACCAGACCTGTATAAGCGACAGAATCTAAACCAGAATCTTTTTGGTATTTATTAAATTTTTCAGTTAACGCTTGAGTATAATTTTCTGCTTCTTTTAAATTAACGTTTGGAATAATGGAAGCAAAATCAGCATTGTTTAAATGAAATAATCGGCCGGAAGGGTATTTTGCAATGGTTGCTTTCATTATGTCGGCAACGTTGCAAATGTAATTATCTCCTTCATGATGTCCGCGTATTTGAAGGATTGTTTGCAGTTCAGAACAACGGGTAATGGTTAATACACCAAAATTAATTAATTTGCCCTGAATAGTATTATTCTCAAAAAATTGTACAAAACGGCTACGGTTATCCAGTTGAGTAAGAGGTTCAATATGAATGTCTTGCTCAACAGAAGAGGTAGCAAGATGTTGATTTTTAACAGGAGTACTTTGGGTTATACGTTCGACGGTGCCAGAAGAGAGTATTTTGATTCTGCGAAAACTTGAATAACTGGCAATAAAAATAAAGAGGAAGGTGCAGGTAAACACCAGGCCAAGAAATTGCAAAAGAAAAATACTTTCAGTATGTGAATTCAATTGAAACTTAATCGTTATTCTTGGTGTTGTGATTAAGGTTGAGATTGGCTTTGGGTTAACAAATAAAAATTGAAAGTCTTTGTTTTTGAACTCAATATCGCTGTCGTAAAAAAATATTGATTCATTAGATTTATTGGAAATAGACAATAAATTATAGTTGTCAGTCTTACTTATCGCTTGTGCAAATAATTTGAGTTTTCTTACGTCACTTATTTTTTTGCTGTGAATAGTCGAATTATTGTTAGTTGTTTGCTGACTCAAAATAGTTGAGGTTACCAAAGAAAGCAGTTGTCTGTGCTCTGTTTGTTTTTCTGTTAAATAACCCGCTGCAGTAATAAAGGTTATTATCGCTATTGCTGTACAAAATACCAAGCCTAACAAGGCATTACGAATTAACAATTGAAAATATAAATGCATAATTAATTTAGTCGCCTCAACTGTACAAGGGATAAAAACAAGACCCAATGTTATATCATGATAATAATTACTTTGCTAACCAGCTGTAATTTAATAGGTTAATATAATCGCTTAATATAATCGCTTAATATAATTGATCAATAAGTAATGAATATAATCCCCACTGTTAGTTAATTATATGTTATTTGTTGCCGTTTTGGCTTATTAGTTTGAATTAGGCTTGCGATTATGTACCAGTAGCTATATAATTTGCGCAGCTTAAAATAGCAAGATGTCACTGACAGATATTAGTTACATGCTTATAAATGATAATTACTTGATTTATCGGCGTTTTTAAAGTAAATAATATTTGATTTTTGTTATATATGTTCAATTGATTAACTGGTTTATAGTTAGGGCCAGTAGTTTTTAGGTATCAATTGACAAACACAATGGGGTCAGTGAAACAAGCCCCGTGTTATGGGGCTTTTTTGTATGTGTTATTTGAAAACTACGTAATGTTAAAATTGCGTAAAAGTTAGTTGCAGGTAGTTACTTCTACGTAGTTAATTGCAAATAGTTAAGTTAACTTGAAAATAACAGGTGCAAATTACAGCAAGCTATATTCGCTGGGCTTTACGCCCTTTTTTTGTACCTGACATTGAATATTTATTGGAGAAAACGATTGGCTAAATTTGAACAAAAATTAACTGAAATGCTAAGACCAGCAGTTGAAGAAACAGGTAAGATTTTACTTGGCTGTGAATTTATCAGTGCGGGTAATCATTCAGTTTTACGTTTGTTTATTGATCACGAAAACGGTATAGAAGTTGATGATTGTGCTGAAGTTAGTCGTCAAGTTGGTGCTATTTTAGACGTTGAAGATCCTATCAGTACAGAATACAATCTGGAAGTTTCTTCGCCGGGTTTAGATCGTCCGTTATTTGAATTGGTACATTTTCAAGAGGTGGTTGGAGAAACGGTTAACGTCCGGTTAGCAATACCATTAAACGGTCGTCGTAAATTTAAAGGGAAATTAGAAACTATTGAGAATGATATCTTGGTAGTTACAGTTGATGGTCAAGACTATGAACTGATGATGAGTAATGTAGACAAAGCAAACCTTGTTTACAACCATGATAAAAATAAAAAGTAAAAGGTAAATAGTAAACCCAAACGACTTGGAAATGCAGGTTTCATTAAGTCGGGAAGCTATCGGAGCTTGGCTCTGAAGCTGTATTTCCAAATCATTTGGGTATAAATTAAAAAATAATGATTAACAAAGGCTAGGTAGCATGAGTAAAGAGATATTACTGGTTGTAGATGCCGTTTCTAATGAAAAGGCATTGCCTCGTGAGAGTATTTTTGAAGCAATGGAAACTGCTTTAGAAACTGCAACTAAGAAAAAATATGATGGAGACATCATCGTTCGTGTTTGTATTGACCGAACTACCGGAGAGTTTGATACTTTCCGTCGTTGGTTGGTTGTCGAAGATGATGCTCAAATGGAAAATCCGTACGCTGAAATGAGTGTATCAGCGGCACAATATGATGATGCTGAATTAAATCTTGGTGATTATGTTGAAGAACAAATTGAATCAGTAACTTTTGACCGTGTTACTACACAAACAGCTAAACAAGTTATTATTCAGAAAATCCGTGAAGCTGAACGTTCTTTAGTGGTTGACGCTTATCAGGAACAAATTGGCGAATTAATTACTGGTGTTGTTAAAAAGGCAAATCGTGAAAGTATTATATTAGATTTAGGTAATAATGCTGAAGCTGTTATTTACCGTGATGATATGTTACCACGCGAAACTTTTCGTCCGGGTGACAGAATTCGCGGTTTGTTGTATGAAATTAAACCTGAAGCGCGTGGTGCACAGTTATTTGTCAGTCGTACTAAACCAGAAATGCTTATTGAGTTATTTCGTGTAGAAGTACCGGAAATTGGCGAAGAATTGTTAGAAATCAAGGGCGCAGCCCGCGATCCAGGTTCACGTGCAAAAATTTCTGTAAAAAGTAATGACCGTCGTATTGACCCTGTTGGTGCTTGTGTTGGTATGCGTGGTTCACGCGTACAGGCCGTATCAACTGAGTTAGGCGGCGAGCGTGTTGATATTGTGCTTTATGATGATAACCCAGCACAATATGTTATCAATGCGATGTCTCCTGCTGAAGTTGCTTCTATTATTGTTGATGAAGATCAAAACACCATGGATATTGCCGTAGAAGAAGGTAATTTGGCCATGGCTATTGGTCGCAGTGGTCAAAACATTCGCCTTGCCAGTCAGTTAACTGGTTGGGAACTGAATGTAATGACAGTGGCTGATATGAAGGAAAAACATCAGGCAGAAAACGATAAAGTTTTAACATTGTTTATTGATAAACTAGATCTAGATGAAGACTTTGCTGGCATGCTTGCTGAAGAAGGTTTTACCTCTTTAGAAGAAATAGCTTATGTACCAGTTGCTGAAATGCTGGAAATAGATGGTTTGGATGAAGAAATGATCGAAGAGTTACGTGAGCGTGCAAAAGCTGCAATTACTACTGCAGCATTAGCAAGCGAAGAAACTCTTGAAGCTGCAGAGCCAGCGCAAGATTTACTGGACCTTAAAGGTTTAGACAGACATCTCGCCTATGTCTTAGCAAGCCGAGGTGTTGTTACCCTTGAAGAACTTGCTGAACAAGGTGTTGATGAAATTTCAGATATTGAAGAATTAGATGAAACCAAAGCAGGTGAGCTTATTATGGCTGCTCGTAACATCTGTTGGTTTAACGAAGAATAATTATCGCCGGGAGAAAATTATAGATGGCAAACGTAACAGTAGAACAACTTGCCAAAGAAATCGGAACACCGGTCGAACGTTTGATTAGCCAATTGGCTGATTCTGGCGTTAAAAAATCGGTTACTGATTCAGTTACGCAAGAAGAAAAAGAAGCCTTGTTGATTCATTTAAAGAAACAACATGGTGATGCTAGTGCTCAATCTAGCAAAATGACACTCAACCGTAAAACTAAGTCGACTTTGGTACTTGGTCACGGAAGTAAGGCTAAGTCTGTACAAGTTGAAGTTCGCAAAAAGCGCACCTATGTAAAACGTAGTGAGCTTGAAGATCAAGAACAGGCAGCAGCAGAGCAACAAGCTGCGGCTGAAGCAGAAGTCAAAGCAACTGCAGATGCTGAATTGGCGGCTCAAGCCAAAGTTGAAGCTGATGCTAAAGCCAAGGTTGCAGCTGAAGCTGAAGCAACGGCAAAATCAGCCGCTGATGCAGCACGTAAAGAACTGGCAAAAGAAGAGTCTGTTCTTAAAGCTAAAGAAGCGGCAATTGCTAAAGCGAAAGAAATAAAAGAGGTACCGGCAGAGCCTGCGCCCATTAAAGTTGTAGAAAGTGATGAAGCTAAAAAACTTCGTTTACAACAAGAAGCTGAAATTGCGGCTAAAATTGAAGCTGAAGCGAAAGTGTCAGCAGAAGCAGCGAGATTGTTAGCAGAACAAAATGAAGCGCGCTGGAAAACGCAGGAAGCTGAACGTAAAGTTAAAGAAAAAGAAGTTGTTCATTTAACTTCTTCAACCTATGCGCAAGAAGCTGAAGATAAAAAAGACGCTCAAGATGAAGGTCGACGTACTAGACGTAAGAAAAAAGGGCCTCAGGATCGTAATGATAGATTTTCCCGTGGTAAAGGCAAGGGCAAGCGTAGTTTAGCTTCGCCGGAAAGTTTAAAACATGGTTTCACTAAACCAGTTGAAACGAAAGTCCAGGACATCCGCATTGGTGAAACTATTTCAGTAGCAGAATTAGCCAATAAAATGGCTAAAAAAGGTGCTGAAGTTGTTAAAGCCATGTTTAAAATGGGCGCAATGGCAACGATAAATCAGGTTATTGATCAGGAAACTGCGGCTTTAGTCTCAGAAGAAATGGGTTATAACGTTGTTTTAGTCAATGAAAATGCGCTTGAAGTAGCGGTACTTTCAGACAGGGATAGTGCAGGCGAGGCGCTAACGCGTGCACCAGTGGTAACTATCATGGGTCATGTTGATCATGGTAAAACCTCATTGCTTGATTATATCCGTAAAGCAAAAGTTGCTGATGGCGAAGCCGGTGGCATTACTCAGCACATTGGTGCTTATCATGTAGAAACAGATAATGGCATGATTTCTTTCCTTGATACTCCGGGCCATGCTGCATTTACAGCAATGCGGTCACGTGGTGCTAAAGCGACAGATATCGTTATTATTGTTGTTGCCGCTGACGATGGTGTGATGCCACAGACAGTTGAAGCAATTCAGCATGCTAAAGCATCTAAAGCGCCAATTATTATCGCTGTTAACAAAATGGATAAAGAAGGGGCCGATCCTGATCGCGTTAAGAGTGAATTGTCTCAACATGATGTTCTTTCAGAAGAATGGGGTGGGGATGTTCAATTTGTTCATGTTTCAGCTAAAACAGGTTTAGGTATTGAAGAATTATTAGATTCAATATTATTACAAGCAGAAGTTTTAGAGCTTACCGCTGTTGTTGATAAAATGGCAAATGGTGTTGTCATTGAATCTAAACTTGATAAAGGACGTGGTCCGGTTGCAACAGTACTTGTACAAGAAGGTACGTTGAAGCAAGGTGATATCGTACTTTGTGGTCTTGAGTATGGCCGTGTTCGTGCTATGCGTGATGAAAATGGTAAAACAATCACTTCAGTTGGCCCTTCAATTCCAGTGGAAATTATTGGTTTGAGTGGCGTACCTTTAGCAGGTGACGAAGCTACCGTTGTTAAAGATGAGAAAAAGGCACGTGAAGTTGCTCTATTCCGTCAAGGTAAATTCCGAGATATTAAACTGGCACGTCAACAGAAATCTAAACTTGAAAACATGTTTGCTAACATGGCTGCAGGTGAAATTTCTGAAGTAAACGTGGTACTTAAATCTGATGTACAAGGTTCATTGGAAGCAATTTCCGATTCACTGATTAAGCTTTCTACTGATGAAGTGAAAGTCAATATTATCGGCTCAGGTGTTGGTGGTATTACCGAAACAGATGCTACGCTTGCTGCAGCTTCAAATGCAATTGTTGTTGGTTTTAATGTACGTGCCGATGTTGCTGCCCGTAAAGTGATAGACGCAGAAAAAATTGATTTACGTTATTACAGTGTTATCTACAGCTTGATTGATGAAGTTAAACAGGCGATGAGCGGTATGCTTGCGCCAGAGTTTAAACAGGAAATTATTGGTCTTGCTCAAGTACGTGATGTCTTTAAGTCTCCTAAAATTGGTGCTATTGCTGGTTGTATGGTTACTGAAGGTGTTATCAAACGTAGTCAACCTATTCGTGTATTACGTGAGAATGTGGTTATTTACGAAGGTGAACTTGAATCACTACGTCGTTTTAAAGATGACGTACAAGAAGTTCGAAACGGTATTGAATGTGGTATCGGCGTGAAGAACTACAATGATGTAAGAGTTGGCGATCAGATCGAAGTATTTGAAATTGTAGAAGTAGAACGTACGCTATAATATTTTAAATAGTCGATGATAAAAAAGGCTAATCTTGTATTAGCCTTTTTTTTATTAATGATACCATTTGCACTAATGACTGCAATTGGGTTGAGTTGAGGAATTAATTATGGCAAGAGAATATGCCAGAACTGACCGAGTGGGTCAGCAAATTCAAAAAGAAATCGCGGTTATTTTAATGCGTGAAATTAAAGACCCGCGTTTGAGCTTTACGACGGTTTCATCTGTTGAGGTGACTAGGGATCTTGCGTATGCAAAAATATTTGTCACTTTTTTTACGAATGAACAAACAGAAATTGACAGTTCAGTAGCAGTCTTAAATGATGCCGCTGGATTTATTCGTACGTTGTTAGCCAAAAGGTTAAGAGCGCGTATTATGCCTAATTTACGTTTTATTTATGATCAATCAATGTCTGAAGGTGTTCGTATGAGCGCTTTGGTTGATAGTGCTGTCGCCAGTGATAAACACTTTGGCGATGAAGCAAATGATGAAGTAAGTGATGAACCAAGTGATACACAAAGTAATGAACAAAGTGATGGGGCAGAGGAAAATTAGTTAATGGCAAAACGTAGAAAAGGCCGTGCGATTAACGGTATTTTATTATTAGATAAGCCTTATGAAATGTCGTCTAACCACGCTCTGCAAGCGGTTAAAAGAATTTATTTTGCTCAAAAAGCGGGACACACAGGTGCTTTAGATCCATTAGCAACAGGTATGTTGCCTGTTTGTTTGGGAGAAGGTACAAAATTTTCTCAATTTTTACTTGATACCGACAAAACTTACCAGGTAACCGCAAAGCTTGGTATACGAACCACTACCAGTGATGCTGATGGTGAGGTTGTTGCTGAAAAAAACGTGGATGTTTCACTTCAGCAATTAAATGATGCATTGGAAAGTTTTAGAGGCACGACGAAGCAAGTTCCTTCAATGTATTCAGCATTAAAATATCAAGGAAAACCATTATACAAATATGCGCGTGAAGGTATTGAGGTTCCGAGGGAATCAAGAGATATAACTGTATTTAATCTTGACTTGTCACGCTTTGAAGGTGATGAAGTTGATTTGGATATTCACGTGTCCAAAGGCACTTATATTCGTACAATTGTTGATGATTTAGGAGAGTTACTTGGTTGTGGAGCCCATGTTGCCCATCTACGTCGTAGTGCTGTTGGTAATTACCCTACAGATAAAATGGTCACTTTAGCTCATATTGAAGATTTGCTGGAGCAAGCCAAGACGCAAGATATTCCACCGTCAGAATTATTAGATCCTTTGTTATTACCAATGAATACTGCGGTAGACGGTATGCCTGTTGTTTATGTTGATGATATGTCGGCTAATTTTTTACGTCATGGCAATCCGGTGCAAGCAGCAAATACCCCACTTGAGGGAGCCCTGCAGGTTTATATCGGTGAATCTGCTGAAGATGAAAATAAAGAATTTATTGGCGTTGGCTTTATTGACGATGACGGATTGGTTGCTCCGAAACGAATTGTGGTTTTGCCTGAGTAATATCAATTGTGGTGGTATCGTTAAGCATATTACCAAGTAGCTTGGGTATAAATAACTGGCTCTGTTCCATAATACTGTTGTCCCTCGATAATCCCCTATTTTTAAAGGGTTAGGCGATAAATTGGTTTTTTAACGAGAATTAGTCACAGAGTCCTAGATATAAGGGTTGAGTTTAGTTCCATTTGAAGGGACAACAATTATCTACAACAGAGCCAAATAACTAGTCATTTTCAATTGTTGAATAGTTTTAACAGCGTAAGCTAAAAATAAGGTTGCATTCATAAACTTTACTGCTAGAATACGCGCTCTTTCGTCATCAATGCTGAATTAGTGTTTGGCTTGATGAGGTTTCTTAAGCTTTTACTTTTTAAGGTAAGAGCTGCACACTAAAGGATAAATTATGTCTTTAAATGTTACAGAAAAAGCTGCAATTGTTGCAGAATATGCTCAAAAAGAAGGTGATACAGGTTCACCAGAAGTTCAAGTTGCTTTGTTAACTACTCAAATCAACCATCTTCAAGGTCACTTCAAAGAGCACATCCATGATCATCACTCACGTCGTGGTTTATTGCGCATGGTTAGTCAACGTCGTAAATTACTTGATTATTTAAAAGGTAAGAACGTTGAGCGTTATACTACTTTAATCGGTAAATTAGGTTTACGTCGTTAAGATTCGCTAAATCAGATTTATTTAAAAAGGAACCGGATGGTTCCTTTTTTTATGTTTGCCCAGCAAAGCTGGCAAACCCGCCTACTTGAAAGATAGTGGGATCACCCTGACTAAGGGGA
>JABSOJ010000141.1:0-6710 GCA_013216005.1 Alteromonadaceae bacterium
AATTACTGGTTATTTTTCAACCAACATTTTGGATCGTAGATAAACAAAGGGCTATAATTGGGATTTCCTAGGTGTAATAAAAAAAGGCACCCTGTTGAAGGCACCTTATTATTTCAAACAAGCTATGAAAGAACGCCTTTAAATTAAGACGATTTTAGTTACTTGTTTTTTAATTTTAAATACCGACGTGAAAAACCTAGTACAATTAAAGAAAATAAAGAAATAAAGCCAAATCCCGCGCCTTTACGTTCAAATTTTTCTTCAACTTGTGAACAATCTTCAATTTCACCGTCTATTTTTCTTAATTGAACCGCCAGAACAACATCTTGAAATAATTCCTCACCGTCGTCACCTAATATTGCCAAACCTTGTGAATCAAGAAGAGGAACCTTAACAATAGCGCTAGCCGCAATTTCACCATTCTCATTAATATCTCGTGCTTCAATGATAGTGTACGGTGAATCACAACTTAGAAAGTCATTAATATCAGAAAAAATATCTAATTTAGTGTCATATAAAAAACCATGTCGACGACGCGGAGTGCTGGCATCTACAACATGCGTTTCCACTTCACCTTCACCTACGATTAAACCATTTTCATTAATTGCTCTAGCCGTACTTGATGAACCGACAAAGAAATCATCCGGTAATTCCATTTTCATATTTTCTGTATCGTTGGTATCAACATAATAAAATTTTGTCGTACGAGCACCATTCACCATAGAAGTAACATGACCAACAGCTATACCTTCATCGTTTATATCATAAGCTCTGGAATCGAAATGCTCTGTATGATCTTCAGTAAAATCATATACAACGCCGTCTTTGTAAACAACCGCGTAGAAAGATCTATTTTCACCTCTACTTGGATTAGTTTCTTTTTCATCAACCCATGCATGAGCATAACCAACAACAACACCATTTGAGTTAACGGCTTGTGCATAACTGGCATAAGTACGATTGTCATCTTCATGAGGAACAACTACAAGCCCCAGATTTTCACTCATCACAACACCATTAATATCAAAGGTCCATTTAAACGCATTGATATTTATCCGGTCGAAACAAACGTCTGAAGATGATTCATCAGTAGCGTTAGAAACCAGACACGCAGCTCCTTCAGTTGTATTTTCAACTCCAACAGAGGCGTAACCAGCAGCATATTGGTTATCACTCATATCTAAAACAGCAGAAATGCCACCAAACTCGATAACTGATTCAGGCGGCGCTACTTCAATAATTGTTGCACCTTTATCAGGTGAGAAAAAACCTCTTAAGTCAAAATCTCTCGACCATTGAGTAGTCTGCTCACCTTCACTACCTTCAACAACTGTCGGTAAAAAAGGTGCCGAACCACTACCATAAACCCAACTGTTATTTGTAATTCCTGTTATATAATCAGTGGTCGAACGAGAAAGAGTCGTTGTTTCGGGTATGGTCTCATCAAAAATAACAAACCCTTCAGTGATATCACTTAAGTTTATCATTCCAATCGAAGCACCTACTTGCTGGTAGGAAAATACATTAGCTTTACTCTTTATATAACTCAACGCCCAAGACAAATCGTTAGCCGTCGGAGTACCCGCTTTCAACGCATCAAAATCTTCGATCTCAACTAATTTATTTACATTTTTAAATCGATCAGATGCCAATGTTGCAGCTGCTAAATTCTTGATTGCATCGAAGTCACTTTCTGTTAGGTATTGGAAATACACAGGGAAATCATAAAGATCTGAGCCTGAGATTACCATTTCACCAGCATTGTTTATTTGTTGTGAATAAGTGTGTTTAAGTAAATCAACATTACCTTTTTCAATAACCTGATAGGTAGCAGCATTTACTGAGGACAAACTTAAGGCACTGGTAACTCCCAGTGCGAGTATCGATTTTAAATATTTTTTCATTTAACTACTTAGCTCTCACTTTGTTGTTCTTGCTGTTATGCTTCATCTAATTCTTGCCATCGATCGAAAGCAACTTCGAGATTTGACTCAGTTTCTTGCAGCTGGTTCAATATTTTCTTTGTATATTCACTATCTTTACTAAAAAAGTCAGCATCATTCACTGTTTTTTGCAAGGACGCTAACAAATTTTCCAGTTCATCAATCTCGCCAGGTAACGTTTCTAATTCTCGTGTCTCTTTATACGATAATTTTTTCTTTACTGCACTCTTTACTGCACTATTTACTACACTATTAGCATTCGCATTATCATGCTTTTTTTCAATATTGCTGTTGTCAGCACTTTTACTGCTTTGTTTTTTCTTATCAACGCCTTCAGCTAATCGCTTTCTCTGTGCCTGTTTCATTGCCAAATAACTGTCAACATCATCATAACCGCCAACAATTTGCGTTATTTCACCACTTCCGTCAAAGTAAAGGCAAGTATTTACACAATTATTAACGAAATCCCTGTCATGACTTACTAAAAGGACTGTCCCAGCATAATTTGCCACAACTTCTTCTAAAAGTTCAAGGGTTTCGATATCTAGATCGTTGGTTGGTTCATCAAGAATTAATAAATTACTTGGCCGTAAAAATAATCGTGCCAGTAATAAACGATTCTTTTCACCACCCGATAAAGCTCTAACCGGAGTTCTGGCTCTTTTAGGGCTAAACAGAAAATCTTGCAGATAACCTAAAACGTGACGCGTTCTACCATTTACGGTTACGTCTTGTTTGCCCTCTGCAACAGTATCCTGAACTGTTTTATTCGGGTCAAGTGCCTCCCGATGTTGATCGAAATAAGCAATATCAAGGTTGACGCCAACCCGCAATTTACCCGAAGTTGGTTGCAGTTGCTCCATAATTAATTTTATTAATGTTGATTTACCTGTACCGTTAGCACCAATTAGTGCTAAACGATCACCACGGGTAATTAATAAATCAAGAGAACGAATAATGGTTTTATCATCAAAAGCCATTTTTAAGTTTTCTGATTCAAAGACTAACTTACCAGAGCGATCACCTTGAGAGATATTAATATCTTTCTGGTTTCTAATATCCCTACGTTGCTGGCGTTCAACTCTTAATTTCTCTAAAGACCGTACCCGGCCTTCATTACGGGTTCTACGTGCTTTAATGCCTTGTCTTACCCAAACTTCTTCTTCCGCAAGACGTTTATCAAATAGTGCATTCTGTTGGTCTTCAACCTGCAGATCATGCTGCTTCTGTTCAATATAAAGATCATAGTCACCAGAATAACTTTTTAATTGTCCGCGATCTAAATCTAAAATTCGTGTCGACAATCCCCGGATAAACGCCCGGTCATGACTAATAAAAACGATGGTGCCACTAAAGTCTTTTAAAAACTTTTCTAACCATAAAACACTTTCTATATCTAAATGGTTGGTAGGTTCATCAAGTAACAATACATCCGGATTAGTCACCAAAGCTTTAGCCAAAGCCAGTTTACGTAACCAACCACCGGATAAATCATTTACCTTTTGATCAGCATCCAGCGCTAATATGGTCAATACCTGTTCTATTCGTTGTTCATCTTGCCATGCATTTGCTTTTTCCAGTTGCTCTTGTACGTTAGCAAGTTTGTTTAAATTCGTTTCCGACGGGTCTTCAGTGATAGTATGAATTAATGCATGATAGCGAAGTATCAAATCAGCATTTTCTTTCACTCCCTGAGCTACAAAATCAAAAATAGAAAGATCACAACTCTCAGGAGGATCTTGTTCTAACATAGCTAATTGAACATTATTAGAGATAACCATCTGGCCATCATCTAAATTTTGTTTGCCCATTAAAATTTTCATTAATGTAGATTTACCCGCCCCATTACGGCCAACTAAACAAACACGCTCACCAGTATGAAGCCGAAAATCGGTATTATCTAATATCTTGCCTTCACCAAATGCTAATTCAGCATTCGTTATTCTAATTAATTCCATAATTTATATTTCTACAATTTTTTTTGCTAAATGCTATTTACTAAATAAGTTGGCAAGTTCGTCACTTGAAAATGGCCAAAATAACTTAGTACCAGTATCAATGCGTTCAAGTACAGGAATATGAACCCCATATAATTCTACAAGTTTTTCATCATCAACAATATCCACAATTTCAATTTCATCTGCGGTTATTTGTTGTAGAATTAGCTCAAGCGCTTGTTCGCATAAGTGACATCCGTCACTACTATATAAAATAAAAGGTTTAATTTTCATTTTTTACTCTAGCTGACCGCTTTTCGGGTGATCAACCAACTATTGTGAATATTCTTGTTACGCTGAAAATCTTTATCAAGGGTGATGTCAGTTATAGTTTTTGCGCTAAATCCTAACTTGTCCATTGCGTCGAAATCCATTTTAAATTTACGCTTATTATTGGTAAAGATTAATTCTCCACCAATAGCCAAAGCTTTCATTCCATCAGTGATTAAATCAACATGATCACTTTGCACGTCGAAGCTTTCACCCATACGTTTTGAATTTGAAAATGTTGGCGGATCAATAAAAATCACATCAAATTTTTTATCTTCACTTAATTCCAGCTTTTTAAGCCATTGTAAACAGTCGGCTTGAACAAATTGATATTTATGTCCGTTAAGCTTGTTTAAAGCGAAATTATCTTGCGCCCAATTCAAATAAGTATTAGACATGTCAACAGTGGTTACCGCTGAAGCGCCATGTAAAGCAGCTTGTAAAGATACAGAACCGGTGTAGGCGAATAAATTGAGCAAAGATTTATTTTTCGCTTTTTTCGCGACAATTTGTCTAGTTTTACGATGATCTAAAAATAATCCAGTATCAAGATAATCCCACAAGTTTACCTTTAATTTCGCTCCATACTCAGTAACAATAATAGACTGCTTACTTTTGTCTACTTTTTCGTATTGCTTACTGCCCTTTTGTTTGGCTCTGGTTTTTAACACAACTTTGTCAGTAGTGATATTTAAGACTTTCGGCGCCCAGTAAATAACTTCCTGCAACCGTCTAGCTGTTTTGTCACTAGGAATATCTGAAGATGCCGCATATTCCTGAATAACTAAATGCTCGCCATAAATATCAAGTGCAACATTGTATTCCGGAATATCAGCATCGTAAACACGATAACATTCAATCTGTTCTTTTTTAATCCAAGTTTTTAAATTTTTACTATTCTTTTTTAAACGATTCGCAAAGTCTGAATCTTTTAGCTCAAAATTGCCTTGTGGATTCACCGCATCTTTTGCTACTTGCTTTTCATCAATATTGTACAGCGCCAACTGGCAATCTAACGGACCATTTTTAAATTTATAACGTTTAAAACTCGCCAATTTTAGCATTGAGAGCAATTCAACATTCGCGGTCAAAATAGCTACGCGCCAGTCACTAAATTGTGCTTTTAGTTTTTGACCAAACAAAACAAAATTTTCGACCAGTTCAGGTAATTCACCAATCCGCTCACCGTATGGTGGATTAAACAAAATAGTACCCGCACCATCAAAAGTGTTGTTAAGTTTATTAGCATCTTTACAATTAAATTCGATAAAGCGATTTAAACCTGCATTTCTAGCATTTTGTTTAGCGGTATTTATTACCCTGCCATCAATGTCATTACCAAAAACTTTTACATTAAAACCGTCTAAGCTGTCATTAGATTGTTCAATAGCAAGCTGCAATTGTGTTTGCCAAAGTTCTTCATCATGAGATAACCATGCTTCAAAACCCCAACTTTCTCTTTCAATTCCTGGCGCTTGCTTAGCAGCCATTGCTACGGCTTCAATTAAAATAGTGCCTGAACCACACATTGGATCAACTAACGGCTTGCTGGTATCGTTTAACCAACCCGAACGGGTAACTAATGCCGCAGCTAAATTTTCTTTTAACGGTGCGGCACCTGAATCTCTCCGGTAACCACGCTGAAATAATCCTCTTCCTGAAAAATCTAAATAAATAACCACCTGATTTCTTAATAACCGGGCCTGAAAGCGAAGCGATGGTGATACTTTATCAACAGATGGACGCTCTAATCCATGTTCTCTGAATTGATCTACAAGGGCATCTTTTACCGTCAACCCACCAAACTGGCTATTACGTATTTCTTCATTAAGACCTACAAAATCGATAGCAAAAGTGCTGTGGCTGTCGAAAACTTCTGACCAATTAATACTGTTAGCCGCTTTGTACAACTCTTCTTTATTATTAGCATCACCCTCGCCTAACTTCAACATCACCCTGGTTGCCAATCTGGTCCACAAACAAATTTGGTAACCTAAGGATAATGGAGCTAAAAAATATACACCTTCAGGTTTCTGAACAACTTGCTCAGCCCCTAAAGATTTCAGTTCTTGTGCAAGCAATACTTCTATGCCGACAGATGTTAATGCTAAAAATTGATGCATGGTTATATTTCACATTCTTTATATACTATTTCTATGGGCGAGATTATATACAAAGACAGCCACTACTAAAACAGATTAGTATCAATGTTATGCAATAGCGTACAAATAAAGCATTATTTGTACGATAAAACACAAATTTGAAACTTATTGAAAAAATTCAATAAAACTTGTTGCAATATGGATTAGGTATCCTTATGATACGCCTCGTTTTCAGGGAGCTGAACTTTACTCCTTGATTATATATTCTTTGATAGCTAGAATTAAAAATGTTATTGGCTTGTTTGTAATTAATTTACAAACCATTCGGACGCGGGATGGAGCAGCCTGGTAGCTCGTCGGGCTCATAACCCGAAGGTCGTCAGTTCAAATCTGGCTCC
>JABSOJ010000141.1:6810-9770 GCA_013216005.1 Alteromonadaceae bacterium
CGGGATGGAGCAGCCTGGTAGCTCGTCGGGCTCATAACCCGAAGGTCGTCAGTTCAAATCTGGCTCCCGCAACCAATCTTCTATATTTTACATGTTGAAATATAGAAAGGTAGTAAGTTCCCTCTTCATAGATAAGGGCTCTCACAACCAATTCTTTTAATAGTTGAATTCAAAAACTATGGCTTAATTTCTTCAATGAAATTCATTCGGACGCGGGATGGAGCAGCCTGGTAGCTCGTCGGGCTCATAACCCGAAGGTCGTCAGTTCAAATCTGGCTCCCGCAACCAATTTTCTCTATTTATAAAATAGAAAATCATCAGTTCCCTCTTCATAAGATAAGGGCACTCGCACCAATTTTCCATATTCATCTTCCATTGTTCAAAGCTTAAAAACTATCGCTACCATTTTTCAAGATACATCAAACTGCAGTTATTCTTCTTTGCTGATATTACGCATAATACCAATCAATATTATTATTTTGACTTAAACTTGGCCAAATATATTACCTAACTTCACACTCCACTATAATTTTTGTTAAATTCGCGATGTAGGAATAAACCCGTTAATAAAAGTAGAAAAGACAAAAAATCTAAGTATAATTTTTTTCATATAAATGATAGCTTTACTTTTTAACTAAAAATTCATATAAAGCTTGTTTTATTTTCATCATATTTGATAAGTAGCCCTCATTGAACAAAACTATTGATAAACTCGATACAGTCTTGGATTTTACTGATTGTCGTCCTATTGGGATCTTTGACTCCGGTGTAGGTGGTTTATCCATAGTTAAATGCATAAGCCAGCATTTACCTAATGAACACCTTATTTATTTAGCAGATAACCTACACGCTCCTTATGGTGATAAAGCTACTACATTTATTACTGACAGAGTTAATATCATTGCAAAGCAACTGATTGATCGACAAGTTAAAGCCTTAGTCATCGCTTGTAATACGGCTACCGTTAATGCGATTGATCAACTGAGAAAACAAGTCGACATTCCAATAATCGGTGTAGAACCCGCGATAAAACCAGCCGCAATTTACAGTAAAACTAAAAGGGTTGGCATTCTGGTAACTCAGGCAACAGCACGTAATACACGATTTTTAGATCTGGTTAAAAAACACGCTGTGGGTGTTGAAGTAATTATTCAACCATGCCCTGGCTTAGTTGAATTAATTGAGCAAGGCGAAATTAATAGCGACAGGTGCGGATCATTATTACATGATTATTTATCTCCTTTACTCACTAAAAAAGTAGACACCATTGTGCTTGGTTGTACCCATTACCCATTCTTAATCAATAAGATTGAAAACATTATTGGGCATAGTATGAAAATTATGGACACAGCAGCACCTGTTACCAAAGAATTACACCGACAGTTAATAAAAAACAAGCTTTGTTGTGCAGAAAAACAACAAGGAAAAATAGAGTTCTTTAGCTCTAACCCTTCTAAATCAATAGAAAAAGTATGCGAAAACTTAATAAGTCAACCTGTTATATTAAAATCTTTTTAGCCATCTAGACGTAAAAAACTTTTAATCATAATTTAAAACAGGTAGACTAAATCTCAAATAACTAGTGCTCATTGATGAGTCGCGTAACATATGTTTTATAAGAGGTTTTATGTCTACACATTTTTTCACATCTGAATCTGTTTCTGAAGGTCACCCTGACAAAATTGCCGATCAAATTTCTGATGCGGTTCTTGATGCTATTATTGCTATAGATAAGCATGCTCGTGTAGCCTGTGAAACTATGGTTAAAACTGGCGTAGCAATAATCTCTGGCGAAGTATCAACAACGGCGTGGGTAGATTTAGAAAAAATCACCCGTGATGTTATCAGCAATATTGGTTATACCTCTTCAGATGTTGGTTTTGATGGCGAAACTTGTGGCATTATGAATTTGATAGGTCAACAATCACCCGAAATTGCCCAAGGTGTTGACCGCGTAAAACCTGAAGATCAAGGTGCTGGCGATCAAGGTTTAATGTTCGGTTACGCTACAAATGAAACAGAAACATTAATGCCTGCCCCACTTTATTATTCTCACCGTTTAGTTGAGCGCCAAGCTGAAGCACGTAAATCAGGTATATTGCCTTGGTTACGCCCCGATGCTAAATCACAAGTAACCTTTATTTATGAAGACAACAAACCAGTAGCTATTGATACCGTTGTTTTATCCACACAACATAACCCGGAAATTAAGCAAGAAGATTTATATGACGCGGTAATGGAAAACATTATCAAACATACTTTACCTGCTGAATTATTAACAGAAAACACAAAATATCATATTAACCCGACAGGCAGCTTTGTTATTGGTGGTCCGGTAGGTGATTGTGGTTTAACTGGCCGGAAAATTATTGTAGATACTTATGGTGGCATGGCACGTCATGGTGGTGGTGCTTTCTCTGGAAAAGATCCATCAAAGGTTGACCGTAGTGCTGCTTATGCATGCCGATATGTTGCTAAAAATATTGTTGCTGCCGGCTTAGCTGATCGTTGTGAAATTCAAGTTTCTTATGCCATTGGTGTTGCAGAGCCAACGTCTATTTCGATTGAAACCTTTGGTACAGGAAAAATATCAGAAGACAAGCTGGTTGACTTGGTGCGTGAAAATTTTGATTTACGTCCTTACGGCATTACTAAAATGTTAGATTTACTACATCCAATGTACCAACAAACAGCGGCTTATGGCCACTTTGGTCGTGAGCCTTATGAAATGACCGTTGGTGATGATACTTTTACCGCTTTCAGCTGGGAAAAAACAGATAAAGCGGCTTTATTAAAAACGGCTGCTGGTTTGTAATCACTACTTTTTTATTAGGTAAACAGTCTTAATTAAGTAAACTGTCATTGAGTAAACTGGAATTGAATAAAAAATAGGCACTGACCATATAGGCTAAATTAGGGTTACAGTTCAACAATGTTTTCTGTTAATTTACATGAGTTCA
>JABSOJ010000142.1 GCA_013216005.1 Alteromonadaceae bacterium
ACAATTCATTGTCGTGTATTTTTGCGTTTTCTCATTAGATTATTTTACTCTAATTGATACCCCGATTGATTGGTGCCAGCCGTTTATACCAGAGACAGAAGCCGCTGTTATCCCAATACAACACTTTCAGTTTATCTTTTTTTTGGTTGCAAAATACAAACAGCGCACCGGAAAAAGGAGATAGCGACATTTGCTGCTCTACGATTAATGACAGGCCATTTATCGACTTGCGAAAATCAACGGGCGCGGGATGCAAATATATTGCGTTAACGTCGACGAACATTTTCATGACTGAAGCCCTTTAATTAATGAGGCTAACCATATAGGACAAACACTATTCGGTAACATCATAGTCGCCGCTGGTGTACAAAGCTTTAGCTCAGGCTCTATTAACTCGGGTGGATTTATTTTTACAAATTCTTGAGGTTTAACTTCTGATTTTTCCAAGTTAAAAAGGTTTCTGTAGCGGTAAAATGTTTTACTGTTAATTTGTTGCTGACGACAAAACTGTGTGATATTCAATCCACTTGCTTCGTGTCTTTCAATAATGTTTAACCATTTTTTTCGGTTTGATGAATTCATCGGTATCCCCTGTTATTAGTACCGTAGGAAGATTAACTGATGGGAAAATGATTTGAAATGTGTGGTTTATAAGACGCTTACTAATAATCCATTAAATTCTCAAACTAACAGCTCAATTCTTCATTAACTTTTGCGTTTCTCAAACTAGCCGCTCGTTTCTCATTTTAACCGCTCGCGTATAGCCGATATTTTTCGCAAACTAAGCGACCGCGTTTCTCATTTTAAGCGCGCGGCTACATTACGAGGATGACTTTCGGTTAACTTTTCTTTTGAGTGAATGCGAACAGCATACGCGGCTACAGTGAAGACGGTAAATCTGATAATTCACATTAAAGGGTATTCAATACGGTTTAAATCCCCTTTAACATCAGTTTAAATTCTCAAACTAACCGCTCGCGGATAGCCTAATATTTTTTCTCAAACTAAGCAACCGCGTTGCTCATTTTAAGCGCGGCTACATGACCTTGGCAATTTGAAACTTAGTTCAGATAAGAAAATGTAGTTCAAAAACTAAAAATCCATAAAATTCAATTTTGACTACCTAAGGCGATTGAGAGGACTAACGCCATAGAACATTTCAGTAAAGTAAGTAATCGTTAGGAATAGTAAATTTGATTTTGCAGCGTTTCAGATAGAAAACCTCGACTGTTTAGGGAGGGGCAACAACACACATAAAAGGGTATTCAACACTGTTTAAATCCTGTTTAAATCCTGTTTAACACCAGTTAAAATTCTCACACTAGCCGCTCGATTCTTCATTAACTTTTGCGTTTCTCAAACTATCCGCTCGTTTCTCATTTTGACCGCTCGCTGATAGCCAATATTTTTCTCAAACTAAGCGACCGCGTTTCTCATTTTAAGCGCGCGGCTACAAATGGCAAAGTTTGTATCGTCACTTTTGGCAAAAAATAATTCTGATGGTCACAGGGGAGTCACAAAAAACATTACCCAATTAGGGGACCCAGTAGACACAAGGGCTAGAGATGGCGGTGACGGAGAGATTCGAACTCTCGAAAGGTTGCCCTTTACACACTTTCCAGGCGTGCTCCTTCAGCCACTCGGACACGTCACCATTTGAACTATTATGAATTTTTAAGTGTTATCTTCACTTTGGGAGTAAGGCTGATGAACACGCAGGACGTGTCAATTTCACCTTGGCAGCCACTCGGGCACCTCACCATTTGAACTACTAAGAATTTTTAAGTGTTATCTTCACTTTGAGAGTAAGGCTGCTCAACACACATTCGTGTCAATCCTCTCCCTCTATTTCAAGCTGTCGACTTAAAGTAAGCCGCACTGCAAGCTGCGCTATGTTAAAAAAAAAGCCTTCTATGTGCAAGGCTATTTTTGTGTTTTATCAGAATAAACAAAGTGTTTGTTGATAATTTACACTATCTGCGACAATTTCAACCAATTCTTAATAAAAATTGTTGAAATTAAGCATTACCTTTAACGGCTAGTTTATTTTCAGCGGCAAAGTTAAGCATGCGATTTAGTGGGATCATTGCTTTTTCAGCTAATACAGGGTCAACTTCAATTTCGCGTCCTACGGGGCTTTCCAGAGCTGCTACGATTGATTTAAGGCCATTCATTGCCATCCACGGGCAGGAAGCACAACTTTTACAGGTTGCCCCGTTTCCGCCTGTTGGAGCGGCTATAAATGTTTTGTTTGGACTCGCTTGTTCCATTTTATAAAAAATGCCTTTATCGGTTGCTACAATAAAGTGTTGATTCGGCATTTCTTGGCTGGCTTTAATTAACTGGCTGGTAGAACCTACCGCGTCGGCTAATTCAATAACGTTTGCAGGTGATTCCGGATGAACTAATACCCCAGCTTCAGGATATTGCTTTTTAAGGTCACGTAATGCCTTAGCTTTGAATTCGTCGTGCACGATACAAGCGCCCTGCCACATTAACATTTCGGCACCGGTTTCTTTTTCTATGTAAGCACCCAAGTGGCGATCTGGTCCCCATAAAATTGGCTTACCTTCGCTTTCAAGCATTTCTACAATTTCTAAAGCGATGCTTGAGGTAACTACCCAATCTGCTCTTGCTTTAACGGCAGCAGAAGTGTTTGCGTAAACAACGACGGTATGATCCGGGTTTTTATCACAAAAAGCGGAGAATTCTTCAATTGGACAACCTAAGTCTAGTGAACAGGTTGCTTCAAGATCAGGCATTAATACGGTTTTTTCTGGCGTCAGTATTTTTGCTGTTTCCCCCATAAATTTAACACCAGCAACAATCAATGTTTTAGCGGGGTGCTTTTTTCCGAAACGAGCCATTTCCAACGAGTCTGATACACAACCACCCGTTTCTTCAGCAAGCGCTTGAATTTCTGGGTCGGTATAATAATGAGCAACTAAAACAGCATTTTTTTCTTTGAGTAGTTGTTTTATTTTTTCTTTATATTCTGCCCGTTCTTCTTTATTCAAAGTTTCAGGTTTTACTGGGAATTGAAAATAAAAGTCTACGGCTAAATTGTCTTGCATCATTATTTATCTCGGTTACAGCTTAAGGTACAGCATTTTTAAAACACGCCAATTATAAGGTAAAGCGAATAGAATGTGTACTATAGAATTTTCAGATTTTAAACATATGTTAACATTAAAGAAACATTTAGACTTTTTATTAAAACGACTTGTTAAAACAAATTATTAAAACGAGTTGTTAACTGAGAATGTTTGATTTGAAACAGAGGTATGACTTAAAGCTAAAAAAGAAGTGGTCGGCCGTGAAGGATTTGAACCTTCGACAAATTGGTTAAAAGCCAACTGCTCTACCAACTGAGCTAACGGCCGACAATGTCTTTCTTTTTTACATATTTGCCATAAATTTCCGGCGACTAAAAGCTGATAGGAACTTTAAGTATAAAAGTGTGTTCTTGTTCTTTTTATTGTATTGCACTTTGCAATATAAAATATAAAAGTGGTCGGCCGTGAAGGATTTGAACCTTCGACAAATTGGTTAAAAGCCAACTGCTCTACCAACTGAGCTAACGGCCGACAATGTCTTTCTTTTTTACATATTTGCCATAAATTTCCGGCGACTAAAAGCTGATAGGAACTTTAAGTATAAAAGTGTGTTCTTGTTCTTTTTATTGTATTGCACTTTGCAATATAAAATATAAAAGTGGTCGGCCGTGAAGGATTTGAACCTTCGACAAATTGGTTAAAAGCCAACTGCTCTACCAACTGAGCTAACGGCCGACAATGTCTTACTGTTTTCTTGCCTTACAAGGGTGTCGAAAAACGACGTCTTCAAGTTGATGGTAACTTGAAGTATAAAAGTGGTCGGCCGTGAAGGATTTGAACCTTCGACAAATTGGTTAAAAGCCAACTGCTCTACCAACTGAGCTAACGGCCGACAATGTCTTACTGTTTTCTTGCCTTACAAGGGTGTCGAAAAACGACGTCTTCAAGTTGATGGTAACTTGAAGTATAAAAGTGGTCGGCCGTGAAGGATTTGAACCTTCGACAAATTGGTTAAAAGCCAACTGCTCTACCAACTGAGCTAACGGCCGACATTGCGTTGAGTTGCACCCTGAACGCGCCGCATATAATACTCATATTTTATTTAAGTGCAACAATAAATTTAACTTTTTTACTTTTTTTATTCGTTTGAACAAAAAGCCAGCAAACCGCTAAATTAATAGACAAAATTATGAGCAATTTAACGCCTAATGTCGTTGCGCTAATATTATGGCGTTAATTATGGCGTTAATGTTTCCAAACGAGTTTGTGCTAAAACAGCCGCACTAGAACTCGGATACTCCTCAATCAATTGCCGATATTGAGCAATAGCTTGTGAAATATTATTTTTTTTCTGCTGTACCATGGCTAATTTAAGCATGGCTTCACTGCGTTTATTTGAATCAGCAAAATCGTTAACCACTATGTCGAATTCTATTTTAGCCTTGGTCAGATCATTTTTGTTAAAAAGTAATAAACCTAACCAATAATGTGAATTCGCTGCATAACTGGAATTAGGGAACTTTTTATTAAAAGCTCTAAATTCAGGTATCGCTTGTTCGTAACGCTTGTCTTTCAAGACAAGATTAACCGCTCGGTCGTAAGCTTCATTTTCAGATAAATTACTACTATAATTCACTGAGCTGTCACTGCCTGGCTTTGGTGCTACAAGTGAAGCAGGAACCTTGTTAACAGGTTTTAAAGCTTCGGTAACCCTTCGGTCTAATTCCTGATATAACTCTCGTTGACGTTCTAATACCTGACTTAACTGATGTGTGTGCAATTCAGTAACGCCACGAAGTTCGTTGACTTCATTTTGTAGTTCATCAAGTTGACGCTGAACATTCACTTGCGCTCTATTTCTGGAGTCAAGTTTACGTCCTAAACTAGCCAATTGTTGACTAATGGTCATTGACGAAGAGCCTAGCTTTGCGCGGCTCACATCTATAACAGGTGCAGGTTCAGCTGCTAATACGTAAAAAGTATTAACAGCTAAAGCGGTCCCGAACAAAACTTTATTAAGTTTCATTTACATTCCTAATAAACAGCCAAACAAACAGCTGAAAAAACAACCTAGTTAACGGTTCAATTAACTAACAGTTTAGTAAACTAATACTGCACGGCGATTTTTGGCAAATGCATTTTCGTTACGGTCTTTAACCATAGGCTTTTCTTCACCGTAACTAACCGAAGATAATTGCGACGCAGATACACCCATATTCTCTAAATAAGTGATAACTGCTTTTGCACGACGTTCACTCAGGGCTATGTTATATTCAGGCGTACCACGCTCATCGGCATGACCTTCAACTAACACTTTAACGTTTGAATTAGTGTTTAAGAATGCAGCATGTGCATCTAAAATATCAGAAAAATCACGGCTAACCGTTGACATGTCAAAGTCAAAATAAACAATATGCTCAGCACGTAGCTTAGCCATTTTCTGACGTTTTTGCTCTTCAATTTCAGCCGTTCGTTGGGCCGCCGTTACTTGTACATTATCTTCAACTTGTTGTGTTACTTGTTGTTGAGCATTCGTATCTACCGTGCTCTCTGTCTCAGTTTCAGTATTTGAACTACAAGCTGACAATGCCAAAATTGGCAATACAACAGCTAAAGCCTTTACCGTTTTATTCAAGCGCATTCTATTTTCCTTATTTTTTAAATTTCTAAAATATTCAAAAGTGTCTAAAAATCATTCATTAATAAAAAAACGTATCTTGTTTAATTATTATAAAAATGGTGACCAAGCTGGCGATTTCACTTCACCGTTAAGTGCAGGCAAGCGAGCTTTAAATCTACCATCAACAGAAACCAAACTTAGTACTTGTCGGTTTTTGTGCATTGTACTGTATATAATCATGCCTCCGTTAGGAGATACACTAGGTGATTCATCTAAACGTGTTTTTGTCAGCACCTGAAATAGTCCAGACGATAACTCTTGCTTCGCTAAATGATATTTACCACGTGTTCTATTCACCATAATTAACTGGCGCCCATCCGGGGTTACAGAACCACCTAAATTCATTTCTCCGTCAAAAGTAAGCCTTCTTACTTTTCCGTCGACTAAATTTACGCGATAAAGCTGCGGTTTTCCACCCCGTTCTGAACTAAATATTAAGGAATTACCATCAGGCATCCAACTTGGCTCTGTGTCTATTGCTCTATGTCGGGTAATTCTTCTTAATTTTTTGCTTTCTACATTCATAACATATAGTTCTGGATTACCGTCTTTAGATAATACCATTGCTAACTGCTTACCATCAGGAGACCAGCGAGGTGCACTATTTATTCCCGGGTAAGAGCTCATTAATGTACGTTTACCCGAATAAATATCAATGACATAAATTTGTGCCTGACGTTTTTCAAAAGAAACATAAGCCAACTGACTACCATTCGGGTGCCAACTAGGCGACATTAACGGTTCTTTAGAACTTAACAAAACATGCTCGTTATATCCATCATAATCAGCAATAACTAATTGATATGGGTAACTTTCTTCATCACGTACAATAACGTAAGATATTTTTGTTAAAAAAGCACCCCGTATACCCGTTAATTTTTCGTAAATTACATCACTGATCCTATGACCATAACGACGGAATTGATCTGCACTAATTTCAACTGAGCTTTCTTCTAATATGTGATCTGAGGTTTGTACCAATTCGCCATTACTTAACATTTGTGACTGACCACCCGTAATTTGACCCCGAATCACATCAATCAACTGGTAACTAATCAAGTATCGCCCAATGGATGATTCACTGATTTCACCCACAACAATAGCTTCAACACCTTCGCTAGCCCATGCGGTGTAATCAACTTCGTTATCGACACTGGGTTGTTGAGGGAATTTACGCTCATTAATAGGTCTGAATTTACCACTGCGCAATAGATCTTCACTGACAACATTTGAAATTTGTTCCGGCATAACACCTGTACCAGTCCACTTGAATGGCACAACGGCAATGGGTCGGGCATTATCGAGTACATCAGTTATCACTATTTCAAGCGTTGCATGTGTAATAGCAGGAAAAAAAATCAGCCAGACAGTTAATAGTAATTTAAGTTTTTTCATATGTTGTTCAATAAATCTCATTTATAGTGATTAGTTATCAGTAACTAGTACTCAGGTATAACGGTTAAACTAATAGTTTTCATTTCTTTAAAGACTTCAGGGTCTTTTGACACAGGTAAAGTACCCGCTTTATAAATGGCTGTTTTGGCCGCCTCACAAAGAATTCGTTCACCCTTTCCGATCACTACATTAGTAACAAAGCCTGATGGTGCAAGACTTATGGTTAATTTACAAGACTTTCCTTCCATAGTACTGCGATCTGTTATCAAGTTACGTTGAATAGTTTGAGTAATTAACGCAGTAAAACGACCAATTTCAGACATCATTTGTTGACGTCTTGCTTGCTGACGACTAGCCATTTCCTCAGCCATTTCTTTTTCAAGTAAACTATCCTGCTCTGCGCGTTCTCTTGCTGTCTGCTCTTTACGGCGGCGCTCTGCTGCTTTTTTTCTGCGTAAATCTTTTGCCTTTTTAGCCGCGGCCAGTTCTTTTAAACGTTTAGCTTTAGCGTCTGCGGCCGCTTTTTCAGCCTTTTTCTTTTCAGCTTCATTTTGTTGTCGAATTTTTTCAGCTGCTGCGGCTCTGGCTCTGGATTTTTTTGCCGCGGCATCTGCTGCTTTCTTTTCTTTTACTTTTTTCTTACGTTGTTGTTCTAAATTTTTAATTCGGGCTTCTTCTTTTGCCCTTCTTTGCTTCGCCGTTGCTGCTCGTTTTTCTAAATCTTTAATACGTTTATGTTCAGCCGCTTTTGCATCTGCTTTTTTCTTTTGCAGTTTATTAATCTGTGCCTGCAGTTTACTTCTATCAACCGCCACCGCTTGAATGGGTTTCATTTCTACCGAAGTTGCTTTTGGGGTTGGTTTAGGGGGAGCGCTGAAATCGCCAAATAATAAAACAATGGCCATAGCTAAATGTAAAAACAAGCTTAGTGACAGGGCAACAACAAACTTTTTATCCACTCGCTATTTCCCCACTGAATCTGTCATTAAACCAACAGAAGGCACGCCAGCTTTTTGTTGCAACAATACCATCAATTGAATTACTGCATCATACGAAACCGCACCATCAGCATTTATCACAACAGGAGTCTCAGGCTCCAGTTGTAAATGTGCAGCAACTAAAGTTACAACTTCTTCAGCTGTCATTGGTTCATTTTTACTGGTGCCAACCGCTAAGTAATAATTTCCTTCAGCGTCTATTGATGCCACTAAAGGCGTTTTACTGTCTTTGTCTAATGGTTGTGCATCCGCTTTAGGTAATTCAACTTTTACCCCTTGGGTCACTAATGGTGCTGTTACCATAAAAATAATTAACAGTACCAACATTACATCAATGTACGGCACAACATTAATTTCAGCTACTTTACGACGCCTGACTCGATTATACATTTCTCAATCTCCCTAACGATAATTAACCTTGCGTTCCCGCAGAAGAAGAAGCGATTGACTGACGCTGTAAGATGCTGGAAAACTCTTCCATAAAATTACCGTAACTGTTTTCCAATTTTTCTACCTGATGACTAAAACGGTTAAAAGCCATAACCGCCGGAATAGCAGCAAACAGGCCCATTGCAGTAGCAATTAGTGCTTCTGCTATACCTGGGGCAACCATTGCCAAAGTTGCTTGTTCAACTGCGCCTAAAGCTATAAACGAATTCATTATGCCCCAAACGGTACCAAACAAACCAATGTAAGGACTAATCGAACCAACCGTCGCCATAAAAGGTAAATGGATTTCTAATTCATCTACTTCTCTGGATAAAGCAACTCTCATTGCTCTATGAGAACCATCGACAATTATCTGAGATGTACTTAAAGGGTTTTTACGTAATCGGGCAAATTCTTTAAAACCTGCAACAAATAAACTTTCAATTCCATAAATATTACCGCGTGCTGAAACCTCACTGTACAATTTACTTAAATCGGCTCCGCTCCAAAATTTGTCTTCAAAGGCTTTAAGTTGTAATTGTGACGCCTTTAATGCTTTGTGACGCTGAAAAATCATTGTCCAACATGCGATAGAAAAACCAAGTAGTATTAACATTACAAATTGAACCAACAAACTTGCTTCTATAAATAAATCAATTATCGAAATTTCAGCTGACACGTTTTAACGCTCCTAGAATATCTTTGGGCATGGCACACGGTTTACCAAGCCCTAAATTAACATAAGCAACCCGTACCTTAGTGGTGCAAAGTAGCTGCTGTGTTTGGTTGGTGATTTTTTGATTAAACACAAGACTTGCGCGTTTAACTTCACTTATCGTTGTCGTCACGTTAAGTAAATCATCCAGTTTTGCGGAGGCAATATTCTCCATTCCAAGCCGTCTGACCACAAAACCTGTATTTTGTTCTAAATAAATAGATTGTTTTATTCCCAATTCACGCAACCACTCAGTGCGGGCGCGCTCAAAAAATTTAAGATAGTTGGCATAATAAACAATACCAAGAACATCTGTGTCTTCGTAATAAACTCTAACCTGAAAATTATGTACGTTGTTCGTCATGCTATTTGTCACACTGTATGTATGTATTTATGTTAAGTACTTACGTTACTTATTTATGTTACGTACTTATGTAAATACGTCTATAAAATTGCCGTCTCTATTGTCGACTATCTTAATAGATAAGCCAC
>JABSOJ010000143.1 GCA_013216005.1 Alteromonadaceae bacterium
TACTATTAGGATTTGCCCAACTGGATTCTATCTCACCGGGTTTTCCCTGTTTATGGATGCCTAGACTAGTTTGGTGAGCACTGTTGTTAAAGACAACGCCACCACCTGGGTAGTCAATGGCATTCGCTAGGCCGTTGCCGAGTTCGTGTTGGTAGTCGTTAGAAATACCATGAAATCTTTCCCCTCCCCCTGCGTTACATGAACACTCTTGGTCTAATTCACCGCACTTTAAGTAGTCTCCGCCAATAATACGTATTTCACGCTGACTATGTGCCCACTGGGTGTTACTGTTATCTGCCACTGGCTTGCCTGCACTACAACCTATGCTGATCCATTCCCCTCCTGGGTACTTCACCTTAAAGTTACCTTGGGCAGTACCGCCCGGGTTGTAAGTACAGTCATGGGTAGTATTCTCTAACGTAGATTCACCGACTGCGCATTCTACAGGATTGGGGTCAACAGGATTGGTGTCAACAGTTGCTGCTGTTATAATCACCGCATCAATATAGATGTGGCGACCGCCGCCTAATCCATTACTCTCAAACCTGAATTTTGCATCTGCTGGGAAGGTATAATCGGCACTGCTTAAGGTCAGGTTTTGTGAATAAAACTGACCGTTTACAAAGTCAGTTCCGACAACATAGCTAGCTATGGTCTGCCAAATAGAACCGTCATAATATTGTACCGAAAAGCCATCGCTGCCCGCTTGATTATGGGGATAATATTGATAGTCAATGGTGACCTCACCATAAGCTCTAATATCAAAATCTGGAGATGTCACTGCGGAACTCTCCCCTTCGTTATCCTTAATTTTAATTGAGTATTCACCTTCGGCGGCTCTTGAGGCATACACTTGTCTTACCACAAAATAACCTGAGCCGTCACCATCAATCCAGCCATCCATATCAGTTTCAAAATAACTTTCTGATAACGTTGTTTCTACCGATATGGATAATACGTCGACAGAGACATTGGTGGTAGAATCTCCGAACCATTGCACACCCTCTTGGAGCATTTTCCATTGGAACTCATAAGTATCAGCAGTAGTTGGTGCAGTCACATCAAAGGTAAACGTATGGTTAGCTCCTGGTGCGACGTCTTGTGTCAATACAACTCGATTAAATCCCCAAGTGGTGTTGCCTTGAGCATTTTGACTGCCCAATTTATAGCCGTCTGCCATTGTCCAGGTAGAGGTGCCAGCATTATTCATGGTTACGCTTACCGACACGCTCTCACCTGAACTCATCGCTGTTGGGACAACTTGTGAAACAAAGGTAGCACCGCTTTGTAGAACTCCTGCTTCGGTAGTAAAGCTCCACAAGGCACCTAAAGTTGTACCCGTGTCATTAATCTCATTTATTTGCCAATAGTAACTTGTGCCATATGCCAAGGTAGCCGGTGTAAAGCTGGTGCCACTTTGTGTGATCGAAGCTAGGTTATCAGCATCTGTTCCAAACAATATTTCATGGACAGTAGCATCTGATCCTGCTGTCCATGACAGCTCGGTATTAATACTCACATCAACACCGACAGGGCTATTAATCGTTGCCTCTCCAGGCAATGGTACCGGCTCACTTACATTAATAGTGACATTGGTGCTCGTTGCACCGAACCATTGCACACTTTCTTGAAGCATTTTCCATTGGAACTCATAAGATCCGCTAGTACTAGGCGCAGTCACATCAAAGTTAAAGCTTGCGTTAGCGCCAGGAGCTACATCTTGGGTCAATTGTATTCGGTTAAATCCCCAGGTAGTATTATCTTGAGCATTTTGACTGCCCAATTTATGACCATTAGCCACTGTCCAAGTAGACGTTCCGGTATTGTTCAATATCACGTTCACTGAGACTGTCTCACCAAGTACCATAGAGGTTGGCACATCTTGGGAAACAAATGTTGCACCGTTCACCAGAATGACCTCTGCACAAGCACTGTTATCTAAAGTTAAAGTTAACTTAGCGCCAACTCCTTGCTCGCGATCTTCCACATCTATGCCATCGTTAGTATCCGCACTGGCAATCCCCAGTCCATTATTGCTATTACTCTGTGTAATCCAATTTTGTACAATATTAAGACCATCAGCTAATAAGGCTACCGTGTGGCTAGCCTTAGTGTCTGGCATGAATGACGACATCAAAGTACCTTGATTTTCAGCACCACCGTGTGAACTCCAAGTTACCTCATTTTCAATCCAAGGATTTACGCTATTGTATACTTCATAAGTACCAGGCGAGGCATTGAAAATTTGCATTTCAACACTGGCAGCAGTTACCACATTACAGCTTTCAATATCACTTAAGTCCCATGCCAATAATATTTTCATTGACCCGTAAGTTCCATCATTACCATCGGCTAATAATTGATCGGTAACGGCGTTGAAGTTTTGGTCAACGAGGGTTTGTGAAATAAAAGTATCGGCAACAACGTCTAATACCACTTTTTCAATAGGAGTATCAGGGTTAGGTCCTGATCCCGTTGAAGTATCATCAGTATGCGCTAAAAGAGAAAGCTCATTATTACTACGCGTTAAGGTAATGACATTGCCAATTTCGTTACTACCCCACCAGTCTACGCCTGTGGGAAGTAAAGTTGCATCATCAGCGCGTTCTTGCGCACTGATAGTGCTGACACTGGTACTAGCTCCTGAGTCAAATTGAGCCGTGCGCATTTCAACCTTATCACTACTTATGGTCAAGATTTTAAATTGCTGAATGCTTTCGTTTTCGAGTGTCCAGGGGTAGTTTTTATTGGCTGAACGAGCAGGAGCGCCCCAACTTCCTTCACCAGCATAAACGGTACCACCGGTTGTAGTTACTTGAAACGTATCACCTACGGGTATCACCGGTTGAGTAATTTTACTTAAATGGGTGTCAGACTCAAACGCTAAATTCACCTTGTTATTATAGAATTCATTCGCCCACCAAGTGAATAGTATTGGATTTTCTACTTTGGAGGTTGAATGGGGAAAAATGGGCTTATGGTACTGGGCAAATCGCCAGCTTACGTTGTCGCTGTTAGCCGTTAAATCACTGGCTAACCAATTTGCTTGCGCAGTAGCTTGTGTAGACCAACCACTATTTTTATATTCAGAATTGAGGGTATATACCCGTAACAAGGGCGATATATCAAAGGCGCCATAAGTATCATCATCACTACAGACTCCATCATCATTGTAATCGACACCAAACACCTTACACAGGGTACTGTAATCGCCACCTTCATGATTGCCGAAGGTAGGCACTAGCGGATAAATGCGTTTATAGGCAATACCATCGATAGTGTCATTGGAAAAGGTAAGCTGCCAATCCTTGAAGAATTCTTTCATTTGATTGGCGTTATTGGCCGAGGTAAAGTCACCCCCATGCATAATAAATAAAGGACGGATTTTAGCCAGTAACTGATTACCTAATATACGTGTTGACCAACCAGTACGGGTATCACCACCGGCCAGCATAACAAAGGGGGAATTATCAGTGGCCGCAGTTTTAAACCACAGTCGATCGCCACAAGCATCGCCTTCACAAACCCGATAATATACCGCTGAATTTGCTGTTAGGTCGGTGAGTCGAACAAACGAGCTGGTAAAGTTAGTGCCATCAAAATCTTGGCTATTGCTTACAGTTTGTTGTGACCAAGTACTTTCATCTGTTGAATAACCGTATTTTACGGTTGCAGCTTCTTCTGAGTTGGTTTGAGTAAAACCAATCACGGCTTGATGTGCGGGATCAGCATCCCAAACAAGGCGATGATAATCAATGGCTGCAAATGCAGATGATGAAGCCATAACGAGCGCAAGCGCAGGTATTATGGCCGAAAAGAGCTTTGTTTTTAAAATCATGAACTTTCCTTTATGTGTTTTTGTTAGCATAAATCAAATGTTACCGATAACATTGTATCTTGTGACTTTATCATGATCAATATTATTGTTGGTAATTTAAACTGAATAAGCACAAGCACTTGTTTATCTAATAAAATAATTTAATTTACCCCCATTATTACATCTCTTTTATTGAAAAATGAAAATATTACATTTTATAAATATTCGTGCAATCCTTCAAAAGCACCACTCACACCTACAATATCCTGATTTATAGATATTTATATTTAATTGTTTTTTGCGCCCACAAATGTTACAGGTAACATTAGTGTTGATAGCTAGCGTTATTAAGCCGTTTAAAAAATGTGTTATGGTCAAACAGGTAATAATAAAGATAAACATCTATCCGTTTGTTTTTTAAGTTATTTTGAAATTAGAGCATTGGCATGCTCCTAGGGGATGAAGCACATGGATGTGTTTGATAAAGAGCTCGTTAAATTTTGTGCTCAACCGCCCATTCATCGGCACTGAATGATACCATCGAAAGTTGTTTGAAAGGTGATGAACAGAATATTCATCACCTAACCTCTGACTTAGTGTTACTGCGCACTCCCACCAGTTGTCGCTGTGATGATCACCACATCAATATAAATGTGGCGACCACCTCCAGCGCCATCACTCTCAAACCTGAACTTAGCGTCAGTAGGGAAGGTATAACTTGAACTGTTCAAGGTAAGACTTACCGGGTAAAATTGACCGTTTTCAAAGTCAGTTCCTTCAGCATAGGTCGCTATGGTCTGCCAAGTCGAACCGTCATAATACTGTACAAAATAGCCATCACCGCTTTTTTGATTATGAGGATAATATTGATAGTCGAGGGTTATCGCATCGTAACTACTAATATCATAGGTAGGTGATGTCATCGCTGAACTATCACCTTCATTATCTTTTATTTTGATTGAATAATCGCCTTCAGCAGCTCTTGAGCTATACCGTTGTCTTTTAACAAGGGCACCTGAGCCGTCACCATCAATCCAGCCGTCCATATCTGTTTCGAAATAACTTTCTGACAGAATAGTCTCGACAGGCTCTGAGGTTACATCAACAGAAATATTGCTGGTGTAGTCACCGAACCATTGCACATTTTCCTGCAGCATGCGCCATTGAAACTCATAGGTACCCGCCGTATTTGGTGCGGTTACATCAAAGTTAAAGGTATGATTAGCACCCGGTGCGACGTCTTCAGTTAAGGCTAGTCGATTAAATCCCCAGGTGGTATTGCCCTGAGCATTTTGACTGCCCAGTTTATGACCGTCAGCCACTGTCCAGGTTGTGGTTCCAGCATTGTTTACTGTAATACTTACCGTTACCGTCTGACCTGGGGTCATCGATGTTGGCGGCGGCTCTTGTGAAACAATTGTCGCAGCGTTCAGCAGAATGACTTCTTCTGTTGAGAAGCTCCACAGAGTGCCTGTGGTTGTGCCTGCGGAGTTTATCTCATTGATTTGCCAATAGTAGGTTGTGCCATCATTGAGTGTACCCGGATCAAAACTGGTGCCGCTTACAATGCTGGAAGCTAGGTTAGCCGGGTCTGTACCAAACAATACTTGATGAGAAACAGCGCCTGATCCTGCCGTCCAAGACAAGATAGTATCTGTACTTAAATCGTTACTGCCATCAGCTGGGCTGACTATGGCAGCTACGCCAGGAAGCTGCCCTACAGTGGTAAAGTTCGACAAAGTGCCATTGGTAGTACCTGCTACATTACTCTCATTGATTTGCCAGAAATAAGTGGTGTTATTGAGCAGTGTACCCGGATTGAAACTGGTACCACTTTGGGTGCTAGTTGCAAGACTACCAGGGTCGGTACCAAACAATACTTCATGAGAAGTAGCATTTGAACCGGCCGTCCATGACAGATCAGTGGTTATGCTCACATCAACACTAACATTAGCTGGGCTTAGGCTAGAGGCTTGACCAGGTAAGGGTAAAGCCGTTGTAAAGCTCCACAAATCACCGCTAGTCGTGCCGGCTTCATTGATCTCATTGATTTGCCAGTAGTAGGTGGTGTATTCAAGCAGGGTACCCGGTGAGAAGCTGGTACCTGATTGGGTTACTGAAGCCAAATTATCCGGATCTGAGCCAAATAATACTTCATGTGAAGTAGCGCCAGAGCCTGCAGTCCAAAAAAGTGCTGATTCTATGCTTAAACTCGTGCTTGCATTAGCTGGGCTATTGATAGAAGCAGCGCCCGCAGGGGCAACCGAAGTAGTAAAACTCCACAACGTGCCTGTGGTGGTTCCTGTGTCATTGACCTCATTGATCTGCCAGTAATAAGTCGTATCGTACGCCAGAGTGCCGGGATCGAAAATGGTACCGCTTTGCGTTGTAGATACTAAATTACCTAGATCTGATCCAAACAATACCTCATGTGAACTAGCATCAGTTCCTGCTGCCCATGACAGATCGGTATTAGTACTTAATGCACTGCCACCATCTGCTGGAGCAAGCAGGCTCACCTGACCTGGCAATGGCAAGGTATCAGTGACCTCAATGACTACATTGTTCGACAGTGCACCAAACCACTCAGTGCCTTCGTTAAGCATTTTCCATTGAAAATTATAGCTTCCTTCTGTCGTTGGCGCGGTAATATTAAAGGTAAAGGTTTGGTTGGCGCCAGGTGAGACATTCGTCGGCATGGTGATCCTATTCAATCCCCAGGTGGTATTGCCCTGTACGTTCTGACTACCGAGTTTAAAGTTAGCAGCATCCCATGTTTCGGTGCCGTCATTGTTCATTACGACACTAACTTCAACGGTTGCACCAGATACCATTTCCGTTGGTACATTTTGCGATACAAAAGCGGAATCTGAGTACACTGGAACGCCACTGCCATCGAGTAAAGAAGTCCAGTCGCCCAAAGGCCATGCTTCTTCACACCAGGCAGCCAGAGAGGCCAAGATATCCTGATCCACACCCAAAAGCGCTAGTCGTGGGATCAAAACATAGAAAAAATCTGCGTGATACTGTTTGGCTGACTTCCATAACCTGCTACTGCCAAAGTCGACATTAGCTGCGGAAGGCACATGACTCATCGGATCCAGGTCGATCCAATCATTAGATGATCTAGGCCAGGTGGCCAAATCGTACTTTCTTACTTCTGTTACCCAATTATCAATGGCGGCGTTGTATATCTTCACACGCAAATCAGCATCATTAACATTGAGGTCGTTCATCGCAGACTGATCGCCCTGCTGGTTGCTGTAAATCCACCATAGGTGAACATAACGCATGCGCCAGGCCTTATGAAAATCATTTCCTACATATCCATTAGATCGGGTCTGCCACAATTTGATAAATGATGAAATGGATCTAAATCCCTCTCGTGGTCCGCCTTCCAGCGTCATATCACTAATATGTTCGAAGTGATACGCCCAATCCATAGGGCCACCATTATTCACCTGGTCATATTCCCCTGCATGTATCAACATTTGTAAATGATACCAGGCAGTTGACATATACTTTCCCTCGACCAGCGGTTGATCGGCATAGTTAAGATAGTTGTCAGCGGTAAAATGTGGCGCTACTTCAAAAACAGTTCGATCGGAGTTAGGCCATTGTCTGGTTCCTTCAATGGGATCTATTAGCGGCACATCTGGGTTCGTGTCAGTTAAATATTCAAGATTGTACTCATGCATCATTTCAAAGTATTTAACCGCCATCCACTTGGCATAATTTACTTTGCCATACTCTCTTGCATATTCAGGTTTTATATTGTTGACTACGGTGCCACTTAATACACGCCACCGGTCTGCGCTGCCGGTATCATTACCGTCTCTTCCTGTGTCTATCCACCGTTTGACCTTAAATTGAAACTCATCGAGAAAGTTAACAATATTCCCATTAGAGAACATCTGTGAAATATTTCCGCTTTCTAGTCTAGTGATGATTTTTTCATATTCCAGATTCGCTTCTTCACCCTCAAAGTATCCATCAGGCCATATATCTTTGGGATGTACTTTAGGTAACCATGATTTCCAATCCGGTAGCTGAATTGCTATCGGCAATTCGGTAACATCCAGATGCGAAGTAAAATCTACCACGTTATTTACTTCCAACTGGCTGGTGCCGCTTGGAAACAGGTAAGGTTCCATATCAGTATCTTTGTCAAGCACTGCATCTAAGCCAGCACCTGCTGCCCATTGCTCAATAGGTTTACCATCGAGCTCTGCGCCGGGCTGATATGGAGGATTCCAAGGTCTGCCATATCTTGGCGTAGACAAGGAACGGATATAAGATGCAATCTCTTCGCCTTCTGATTGAGTCAAACCATGAAATTTTGAACGCTCAATAATAGATCCGTTGGAATAACTGAAGTATTCCAAATCAAAACCTTTGCTTGAATGGCAATCCATACACTTGGCATTGATATTATTGGTGGTGCCAGGCTCAATTAACTGAGCAGTTTCGTACAAGGCTTTGCCGTTGGCAATGGCGGTAGCACCGCTAATAGGCGCCTGCCATAATTCAGGATCTTCATTGTCGAAGTCTTGCTCAGGCAGCAAATTATTATCACTGGCGTCAAGCACATTAAATTTTACGACTCTATAACCCAGCGACAATCCGTCGTGTTTATTGAATCTGAACTGCACGGTATTGCTGCCATCGACAAAATTATTGGCCGCAATTGAAAATCTTACATTAGGCATTTCACCACCAATACCGCCAAAGGTCTTTTCCGGCTCCTGCATATTCACCGAAAGGTTGGTCAAAGAGAACCAAGCGCCACCATTAATGCTGATTGACGCTTTGTTGTCATAAGATAAGTTGTTCACCTGCATCCAAAGGGCGGCTGCATTATTGGGTGAGCTTAGATCGAAGGTTCTTGATACTACGGTATAGTTAGCGCCAAGAACTTCTACTGGTAGTAATATATTGTTAGCTGCCTGTACCAAGCCAACATGGCCGATACATAATAACATCGTTATTTTCAGTTTTATGATAAGTTTTATTAAACTTAATTTATTTAATTTTATAATCATTATTTTTACTTACCCCTATATTATTTTTATTTATTATTTCCCATTTATTCCACTCCGTTATCTCTTTTTTGTTTGAAATTTTAAATGTTGAAAACTTTTAAAATTTGTCTAGTTCTCAACAGCCAAACAATAAAGTTGATCAATTATTAGCCTATATGTTATCCGTAACATGATCAACATAAAAAATAACTCCACGAGCATCTTTGCCTTTCATATCACTCATGGCAAATTTGCAACATGTTCCTATCGGATGGTTATTTATATAAGTGGTGATGGCTGAAATTACATCGGGAGTTTGACTTTCTGAAAAACTTTATGAAATACTGTAGTTGTAGTCATTATACTTACCTTTCCTTTTGATTTTTAGTATTTAATTTACTACATGTGACTCTAACAACTTACTTTTCAAATTTGACTAGAAAAGTTTGAGCTTATAAAACTATAGCTAATCATTGGTGTTTTTCAATATCGTTATCAATGTTTATTTAAAATTTATCAACGTACTGTCTTTTCAAAATAAAAGTACTGTATAGCGACCATACCAAACACAGAAAAACATTAACAACACTTTGCTTGGCACCTCTCGCTTGCGCGGGTCCCTCCAATAAAAGTTGTTATTAATGTTTGTTGGTATTTAAAAAACTTAAAGACAAAAGAATTAAAATAAGTTTGGCAGGACGGAGAGATTTATTTTTATTAAAGATTAACGGGTATAAAAATAGGCTATAAAGATCCCTTTTCTACCGTACCCAAGCATGTGATTGCTGAAAAGTTGGCGACCTAACAAATCCGCTTCGCTCTAAGCGCCACTGACGAACCAATCATTTGTATCTACGATGTGACCTAGTACTTTTTTCAGGCTTGATTTGACCCATTTTCGAGT
>JABSOJ010000144.1 GCA_013216005.1 Alteromonadaceae bacterium
AAAAGTAATAACAACATGACTAAATTAATGCTCTCTTGTGCTGGTTAAAATACTAAAAGTCGGCGTTACTCACATGGATGTGAGTATTTAGGTTTGTCTGGAACTAAAACCTGTGCTTGCAATTCCAATAGCTCGTCATTGCTTAATAGAGCTGCTATTACCGACCTTCTGGGGATGTAAGCTTCCTTACAATACGCTGTATACTACGTTCAGATAAATCAAACTTAGTCGCTAACAGTTTAGTTGATATATTATCATCCTTTAGTGCCTTGATGGTCTTGCACCAATCAGCTCTAACTTCATCATATTTATCGGCAGGAGCGCCACGATCGTTAAATGATTACTTTTGGACTACAACCATGTCAACACTGCCAATAGGTCCGTCATTCCCCTTAATTATCGGCGCTGTTACATCTATGCAAGTAGTCCAACAGGGGATCATATCTGTTTTTGTCGGTAAAAATGTATAGTCCCAGTTAGATGCACTTGATACTCGAATGTATATATGACCCACTTCCCCAGTAAAGTAATAACCCGCACCCTCGACGCGACCACCATTATTGAACAACCAACCAACAACATTTGGAATAAAATCGTTGAGGGCCTGGTTCCATTCGTTCCAATCTCTTAACTCATTAGTATTTGAAATAATATATAAATGGGCATCGATCGCCCGAAGATAAGATTTGCTTATCGGCCCATACATATGGTGGGCTGTATTACGCACGTGGGCGCGCACTTTGTCAGGATGGTCATCTAGGAAACGATTGACAGACTTCGTACCTTCGTCCCCCCCGGTGGAATAAACAAAGTCATTATAGGTCATGGTAAATGCAAGGGAGTTATAATTAGCATCAGTGCCATGAAAGCTGGTATCTCTTGCGTTAGAAATAAAGAAATCCACCCCTTCAAGGGTAAATTGATCTTCATAATCAAAAGTTTCCCAATCCCACATCACTGTATTATCATCAACCAGACCGCTGGCTTGCATAACAGGAAGACCATTAAGGTGGTCGCCATGGGGATGGCTATTAACAAAATAATCAAGGTGGCTGATGCCATGGAGTTCTAAAAATGGCATCACATTATTAGTGAATTTTCCATCACTGCCAGTGTCTATCATCATGGTCTTGCCCGTGGGAAAAATGACCAGTGCTGCATCGCCGGATGAGACGTCAAGAGTCACAATCTGTAGAGCAGACGCGACACTTTTTTGTGAGCCAATGGCTGACATGAACGTAAGCCAAACAAACAGACCTAGCTTAAGTAATGGTTTTTGCATGAATAATGGTTTGCTCATTTTTCTTTCCTCCTAAAAAATCAACAAGACACTATAGACTCATTGTTGATAGTCGAATTTCAACAACATGAATTTTAGTGAAATTAACGTAAATTCAGCTTGAAACCACAACAAATTGCACAGTTATTTTTAAAATGAAAACTGATAAAAACATAATTTGAAATTGTCTAAAATACCGAGTAGACGACAATAGTTACAAAGCAGCACAAGAAGAATTACTGCCATATTTCTTGTATTAGCCTGCTTCTGCTTATCGTACTTAGAGCCATGCCGTACATAGTTGTTCTGGTATCAACATACGGTGTAATAAGTTGACTGCTGATTTCATAAAAGGTTAAGTTCAATTAACGCTAATAGGATAAATCACTCACTCGAAGTCAGTTTTCTACGCATCTAAGCTTCATACAAGCCGACTTCTTCACAAAGTTCTTGCCATCTCTTTATGGTTCTTTTTAGATAATCTTCCGGATTTTGTAACCTGAAATTGATAAAACCAACCGGCCCTTCATAACTAGACGTCTTTATCAATCGCATAAAGGGTATCAAATCGTAGGGACTATCATCTAAGGATCTGATGGTAGAGTCATTCATTGACCCAACACTCGTTCTATCCAATTTTATTAACGACCCCGAAATAACAATGGTAGAAATACGACCTTTGGCTTTTTCGAAAGTTTGTTTTAAAGCGGCAACGCCTCCTTTATCAGACATCTGCTCGTGGCTAAGGTTGATTGCTACACCTAAAGAAGGGTGATTGATTTTTTCTACTAAAACCAGCGCATCTTCTGTGGTAGGAAAATAGGTATTATAATGTGGATAAAGAATGACTTTGACCCCCTTAGATACGCCATAGTCTACTATTCCGCGTATAAAGGTCTCAACCTTTTCATCAGTGACACTACCATCGGGCTTCGCATCTCGAACCCAGACCCATAAAGTTCCTTCTTTACCCGCCATGAGATCAATTGCCGCACGATGGTCTACATCTGAGAAGCCAAATTTATCGAAACGATGTGCCATCATGGCGGATACAACTTGGAAGTCATCTCCCTTTTTTTCACTCCATTGCAAATATTCACTCAAACGACTTCGATCTTCCTCGCTTCTAGCTCCGGCTCCTAAGCCGGTATAACCGATGCGATCCAACATATCCACCGCATCCGCAACCTCCATATCTTCAATACCTCCGAAGTAATAGGTATACAAAGCACGTGGCTCTTTTGAGCTGTTTGACGCTGAAGTCGCACAAGCGCCCACTAAACAGGTTAATACCAGCAGTGCGAATATTTTTTTAAGATTTATTGAATTCATAATAGACATCATTTCTTTCGTTGTAGTATAGGGTTATTTTGTTTTAGCCAGGGGTAATTTTGTGGCCTTTTAACATGTACATAATCAGCAGGCCATGGTTTCTGAGCATAATCAGGAAACAGATAACCAACCGCGTTTTTTTCTTTTTCAAATGCTGCTTCCATCTTTGCAAGCAGGTTTTTATGTTCAGGCGAGTAAACTAGGTTTTTAGTCTCAAAGGGATCATTCGCTATATCGTATAATTCCGTCCAACCCTGGTGATCAGGATACTTGATTAATTTATGGGTTTTGGTGCGAAGCGCCAATACGGTTGGAGTTTCGGCAAATTTGTTTTCGAAAAAGTACTCGTAGAAAAACTCATTTCGAAATTCTTTGCTGGGATCGTTAAGCAAAGGCGCCCAACTTTTGCCCTGCATTTCCCTCGGTATGTTTAAACCGGCCAGATCGAGCAAGGTCGGGGCAAGATCTATGTTCAACACCAGCGCTTCTGAAATATTTCCTTTGGGCACAATATGCGGTTCTTTACTAGGGAAGCGCACCAGCATTGGCACTCTCAATCCTTCCTCATAAGCCGAACGTTTGTCACCCATAAAGTCGCCAAGGGCGTGTTCACCCATATAGTAACCATTGTCACTGGTAAAAATGACCACGGTATTTTCCATTAAGCCTTGCTCTTCAAGGGTGGCCATAAGGCGGCCGATGTTGTCATCGATGGCTGAGATACACTGAAAATAGTTAAGCGCCCATAGCGGTTGATCTACCCTTGGTAGATCAACCATACCGTCATTCATTCCTTTTCGATAAATGGCATCATGATTAAAGTTTGCTACGGGACCTATTTTTTCACCCGCAAAGCGGTTTTTAGCACGAGCCGGTGGAATAAAGGGGACATGTGGCGTTTTGAAACCAAGGGATAAGACGAAGGGCTTTTTGTGTTCCCGCTTGATAAAATCAATGGCGAAATCCGTCGACACATCATCTACCCAACCGGTTGTCTTGGTCTTAACTCCATCGATCAGGAAAAACCAGTCTTCATACCTGCCTTGATCGGCAAAACTTGCATAATAGTCAAAACCGGGACGTTCTTTTTGATTTCCCATATGCCACTTGCCAATATAGGCTGTGGTGTAACCACCATTTTTTAACTCAGTGGCATAGGTAACATTGTCTAATGGAAAATGCGTCCGGTTAGTGGCAACACCGTTAAAATGCGAGTAGCGGCCGGTAAGGTACTCTGCACGGCTTGGCGAGCACACCGAGGTAGCGACCATAGCATTTTTGAATCTGATACTTTCGTTTGCAAGGCGATCTAAATTAGGTGTCTTGAACCAAGGAAACCGAGCTTTTTCACCCTGCTCTCGCTGCACAATACCCATGGCATCCCAACGCATATCATCGGTAATAATAAAGAGAAAATTGGGTTGCTCTTGAGTTTTCTTTTGTTGAGCGACGGCTCCTAATGAAAGAAATAAGCAGACGACTAAAGTACAGCAAACTTTAAGCGATTTCATAACCAAGCTCTCCTTTTTATTGTGTTTTGCCCTTCAGCATAATTTCCAAGGATCTAATTATAATTGGTCTAACTTGATAAAAAGCACTTGATCCGTACCATGTTGTGGAAACGCCAGCACATTTAATTCAGGAGCAAAGTTAGGATCGGTAGGATGAGTAAGTCCCGTTATTAAATCCACGACAGTTCCCTTTATTGGGTCTACTTTTAGTAACTTTCCTGCAGCCCAGTCGGTGATGTAATAATATTTACCAGCCTTAGTAATGCCTTCTAAATTGCCAACTTCTTTTATTAAAGTAGTTATCTTCTTGGTATTCAAATCGATGCTACTGAGATTACCTAATTTTGAAGTATCAAATGATCCCGGCTTAGTCAAAACGCCCCATGAGGCAACGATCAATTTATCGTTATCCATATACAATCCGTCGGGAGCTTCTAATTTTTCAGTCTCCAGCCATACTTCAGCTATTCTGGTAGTTGCAGGTAATTTGTAAATTTTATTGCCAAAAAAGTCTGAAATATATAAATCACCGTTTGAAGCCATGGCGATATCATTGATAAATTCACCACCTGGCAAGGGATAAAAGTTTGTTATTTTGCGCTTGGCGATATCTATTTCATGTACACCTTCGCGGTCACATACATATAAATACTTATCGGTAATGGTCATGCCCGATGGTGCATGCATTCCTTCTTCTAAGCCTATCCAAAAAGGATGGATGATATTGCCTTTTTGATCAGTTTGAGTGATCCACCCATAACTATCCTTCGCTAAAGAAATACCACCACCCAAGTTTGAAATAAACCAGGTTTTAGAAGGTGCATGCCAAACCGCTTGATCCGGCGCATCGTAAGCTTTTTCAGGCGTAGCAGCGTTAACATCTGATGCCGAATAAATAAATAGGCAAATTAAAATTAAAAATAAATGTTTCATAATAACCTTCTGAATTAATGTGTTTATTTAAGCTATCTAGCCTTTACATCATGATAATGTTTAGACTTTTGTTTCAACCATTCCAATTAAGCGCTACGCAATTGTTTTGCTTACTGCTGAGTCTTCAAATTAGCAACACGAGTGTTGACCGCAATAAATTTTCAACATAGAATGTTATCGATTACATCACACTTTACATTATCAACTACTTACAATGCAATCACCCTAACGTAATTATTAAAAAAAATTAATATTTCCTGTGTGTGGATTGAGGAGAAAAAAATGAGAAGAATTATTCTATTTATATTATTGATAAATAGCTTTGGAGTACTAGCAGCCACTAACGACAAAGTTCTTTTTGTTCTAACCAGTAATTCACACCTTGGAGATACTGGTAAAACAACTGGTTTCTATCTATCGGAGCTAACGCACCCCTATTATATTATTAAGGACGCTGGATATGATATTGAGATTGTCAGTATTAAAGGGGGAATGGCACCAATAGACCCTAACAGTATCGATGAAGATGATAAAGACAATCAAAGGTTTCTAAAAGATGCCGCTCTTATGAGAAAAGTCATTACCACAAAGAAAATTTCAGACGCTAATTACCAAGACTATCAAGCCATTGTTTTTGCTGGCGGTCATGGCACGATGTGGGATTTTCCAAACAATAAACACGTTAAATCTTTGATAAAAAATATCTATGAAAACAATGGTATTGTCGCATCTGTTTGCCACGGTCCATCAGCACTCGTCGATGTAAAACTTTCCAATGGTAAATACATTGTCGATGGCAAGAAAATTGCCGTTTTCACAGATATCGAAGAAAGACTCGCAGGACTAACTGACACAGTTCCTTTTCTCCTCCAATCGACTCTCATTGAACAAGGTGGTATTGATGAAAGTGGGTTTATCCCTTGGACTGAACATGCTGTTGCCGATCAAAGACTTGTCACTGGACAAAATCCACAATCGGCCCACAAGCTCGGAAAACTTATTGTCAAAGAATTAAAGAAGTTAAACTAAATTTAGTGATATATTTCAAACGGCTACTAACCGAAGGATAATCACCAATTTTCAGGTAACCAAGCACATTCACCTTTAAATAAATGTGCTTGGTTCTTCTTGACCAGAGCGCATTCATTTTTACCTGCTTAACAACTCAGTCCACCAACGTGAATGTAGTCCATAATATTTACAACCCCAACCCAACAATTTAAAAACTAAGATTTACCCCGAATATTCAGATTCTTACAAACTTTAAGATCAAATTATAAACACTAGTATTGACCACGACAAACTTTAAATATAAAGTGTTACCGATTACACCCTTGTGTTGCATGGTTATACCAATTGTATTAATTAGGTTGTCAGGGATCGATGAGGATAAATTTTCAAGAGCAAGGCACTTGATTGAGCAATAGCTGGCTATTGTAATTGAAAGTACAGGTTTTTTGTTCCAGACAAAACCTAAGTACCTACATCCATGTAGGTAACGCAGCTATTGGAAATTTAGACCATCGAGGGTGACAACTTAATTAGTACAATTGGTATTATATACCTATGGAGTTAATCATTCCCCCGATAGGCCGTGTGGTGAATTAGCCTATTTCAATAAAAGAAGATTTATATGAATAGAATGTTGTTAATTGTGATTTTAGGTTTGATACCTTTACCTGGAGTAGCCGAGGAGAAATCTGAGCGCCCTAATGTCATTTTCATTCTTGCCGATGATTTAGGATCCGGTGATTTACACATCACTGGACATCCGTATGCAAAAACACCAAACTTGGATAAATTAGCAGCTAAAGGCATCCGATTTGAAAGAGCCTACATGCCTGCCGCTTGGTGTGCACCTAGTCGTTACGGATTGATGAGTGGACAATACCCTGCTCGAAATTTTAATGCCTCGAAAGATTTAAAAGCCAATGAACCTAGCATTACCAAAATTTTAAACGATGCCGGATACGCAACTGCGCATTACGGCAAATGGCATATGAATTATTCTAATGACTTTGCTGAAAATCCAGGTGATTTTGGCATTGATGAGCATTTTACCACTAACCATAATGGCAACGGTAAAACCTGGACCAAGAAAGAGAAAAATTCGAAGCATTGGCGAGAAAGAACCACTGATGCTTATGTTGATATGGCAATTAATTTTATCAACAAAACTGAGTCAGAAAAAACGCCTAAACCCTTCTATATCAACCTTTGGATCTACCCAACCCATTCCTATATCGACCCTACGCCAGAACAACTTGCCTTGTATAAAGACTTAAAAGTAGATTTGAACGACTTTAGTGAACAACAACAAGAATTCTTAAAGTTTGTTTCAAAGCATGGTGATATCGACAAAGCAATGCAGGCCTATTGTGCCGATGTAACCGCCATGGACAACGCACTGGGTAGATTGCTTGATTATATTAATGAAACTGGTCTAGATGAAAATACCCTTATAGTTTTCTCAAGCGATAACGGACCTGGGCCATTAACCAACCAGATTACCAGTAAAAGCATTGTTGAACGTTATAAGAAAAAACCGACTTTATTAAATAGTGTTGGCTCAGCAAAAAATTACCGCGATCGAAAATCAAGTTTCCATGAAGGCGGGATTCGTGTGCCTTTTATTGCTTCTTGGCCAGGGCATATTCCTGAAGGGAAAGTCGATGATAGTTCAATCATACAAGGGGTAGATTGGTTGCCAACCATTGCTTCCATTAGCAATATTGAATTGCCTAAAGGCACCTTTGATGGCATTGATGTAAAATCGGCTTTTTATGGTAATGGCATTACTCGAAAAGAGCCGCTTTTTTGGTCTGAAAAAGGTTCGTCAGTTATTTTAAAGGATAACTTCAAGGGGGTAATGATTAAAAAGCAATTTGCCTTATACGATATTACTAAAGACCCTTCTGAACAAACCAATCTAAAAGATTCACATAGTGAGATAGCAAACCACATGCAAGATGATTTGCAGCAGTGGCACAAAAGTTTAGGTCGAAACTAATATATTTACATGCCTATGCAGTTTGCTCCGGTATTTGGAAAATACCGACAAGATAGATATAAAACTGGTCGATATTTCTCAAGTTCAGGGTAGTTATCGACCAACCTGTGTGATGTGCATAGGCAAGTATATTTAACATACCTAACACAGCTAACAAAAGTTAACAGCATGATTTCTAGTTATTTAGTGTCCAGAGTATTAGCTTCAGCAATTGTAATTTCAGTTCTGCTGTCAATCACTAGTTGCAGCAGCCTTAAGAGGCAAGACGTGGTACGTTTTGTCTTAATTGCTGATCCACAGATGGGTTTTTCAGACGCTAGAGCCTACCGTAATACCAACAACAACAATACGTACAGCACCTACAGTACTTACAGCAAAGAGGATTTAGATTATTTCAGGCTGACCATCGACAAGATAAATAAGCTCAACACGCCTGGAGAATTTGTCCTCATACTAGGTGATATGGTACACAAACAGTCAGATGAGGTGTACCAGTGGCCTGATTATCATGGTGCGCTTAATGCACTCAATATTCCTTATCATGAAGTCATGGGGAATCATGATGGCTGGAATGCTAATGGATTGCTCAGATGGAGAGATACTTGGCAGAAGCAGGATGTTTATTCAATCACTCATCGCGGCGTATTTTTTATCGGACTTAACTCTTATTTTTTGAAAAGACCCAATGATGTGCCTTCAGAAACCGCAGCTCAAAAGCATTTTATCACTACCGAGCTACGTAATAACGCGGCTAATCCTCATAAATTTATCTTTCAACATTTCCCTCTTTATCTTGATAGCCCCGATGAAGCAGAAGACGGCAATAGAAACCTGCCGATAGCCGAAAGAAATTTCATGCTTGAGCAAATAGAAACTTACCGAGTTAAAGCGGTGTTTAATGGCCATACCCATTATGAAATAGTACGTGATTATAAAGGCACCCTTTTGTTATCAGCGAATCCATCCTCAGAAACTTTAGGTAAAGGAAGCAGAGGTTTTTATACGGTCGAATACAATAAGACTACGCAAGCTCTGTCTTATCGATTTATTGAAAATACTCAAGCTGATCTTGATGCCTTCCGCTTAGAGCCATAGTCAGTAACAGATCGCCAAGAGCTTGTCTGTAAATTAAGTAAGCAGTGAGTCTCGAGGCTAGGCATTATTCTTCACTTAACTGGCATGTTGTCCTCGCCTTCGTCCAAGTCGCTTTCGTCAAGGTTAATAATATAGGGCTGCCAATTTCCAAGTGGCCAGAACTGGCGGCTCCATATGGCCAAATCGCTGACGATGGCAGGATCAATGCCAGCCTCAAGAAGACGAGGAAGCAAGCGGATCATCGCATCTGCTTCCACCGCATCATTGTAATCGTCGCGTGCGAACAGATTGAAATCGGTGGTCGCATTTGGCACAGGATTCGGTTGGTAACTATCGACCTCCAGCTTATACCAATTTGAGACATGCTCATTGATCCAATTGCTATAGTCTGTGGTATTTATCACTGCGGTACGCTCCCAGTCCTCAATGTTGTACTCGTTCGAGCGTCGCAAGAATTGCTTTAACAGCGACCCCGTCACCGCGGCTCGCAATATAGTTACTCCATCTTGTTAATAAGCCATAATTAGGAGTCAGTTCTTTAAGTTCTGAATTAACAAGACATGTACCT
>JABSOJ010000145.1 GCA_013216005.1 Alteromonadaceae bacterium
GTTTGAACTCATGTAAATTAACAGAAAACATTGTTGAACTGTAACCCTAATTTAGCCTATATGGTCAGTGCCAAAAATAATATGACAATTATCTTAAAGGCTTAATCTTTAGTACATACGCAGGATCTATTCTGGTATTAAACCAGTTAATCCGCCAATCTAAATGTGGGCCTGTTGCTCGGCCTGATGAACCTACCGCAGCAACTTTCTGGCCTTTCTTCACAACATCCCCTGCTTTTACATATGATTTACTTAAATGTAAAAACGTCGATGTTACTCCCTGGCCATGATCGATTATCATTGTTCCGCCTGAATAAAACATGTCTGAAACATATAAAAGTACTTTGCCCGCAGCAGGTGCTTTTACAGGATCACCAGTTTTACCCGCATAATCAAGGCCATAATGAGGTCTTTTAGGTGTACCGTTAAATACTCTTTGACTACCATAAACACCCGTTATTTTTCCGTTAATTGGCGCAATAAAGCCGGCAGCAAACGAGATTAACTTGCTTGATGTTTTACGGGCAGAAGCTATTTGAACATTATCTTGACTGGAACGTTTAACAGCAGCAGGATCTGGTTCCATTATGCGTTTAGCAATACCTTCAATCCGTTGAATTTTATAACTGCGTTTGGCGGGTACTAAAGTTCTTTGCTCTTGTTTCCCATCAGGGTATTTAATGACCAATTGATGTGTTTCAGTATCATCCCGACTAAAACCAAAAACATAATCACCCTGCAGAGAAAGCGCTAAAACTTTACCATCAAAAAGCACTTGGTTGTCAGCTTTAGTTTTTCCTATCACTAACCCTCCCTGCTTTATTTCACCAGACAATACTATTTCAGCCTGACTAGCCGCACTAGCCAAAAAGAGTGAAGTAGATATACAAATTAAATTAAGTAAAGGCTTGAAACGCAAATTTTTAAACACTTGCTATTGCTCCTTTACCAACGCCTTCAAAAGCAACAACTCTGAATTTATCATCAGGTGAAGTTTTCTTTAACTGCCGACAAATATAATCCGCAAGTAATTCTACCGTTGAATCACAATCTACTACTTCTAATACATTTTCCACCACAGCAATGTCAAAACGACCTTGAGGAGCATGATAAGAAAAATATTGATGATCGGGGACCAATTTTTTTACTGCAGATGGCGATAACTGAACATCAGCTAAACTTATTCTGTCAGCTTCAGAAGCTATATAAATATCCTGCCATCTTTGACACCAACTTTTTTCTAACGCTATATCACGTTTATCATTTCTATAAATCACAATGGTAGAACGATGACCATGCGCAATACGCTGACAATTACCATCATGCAACTTCAAGCCGTGAGTATAATGATACCACTCATCTGTAATCACCTCAGGACGTAGTGTTAGTGTCAATCCTTCAACATTTACAGGAAGCTGTGCAACAATAATGTCTTGTAAATGGCTGGTTACTGATTCAATATCAATTTCTTTCGTGGCAATTTTAGCAAAAGCACAACTAGGAGATTGTAAATAATAACCCGCCCTGTCAGCATCAAAATCTACCCATTCATGATCATTGTTATAACTCGAAGAAGAAACAGATAAAACGGGCTCGTCCATTGGCAATAATAACTTGTGATCTACCGCAGCATCAATAATGGCTTTGATTTGCTTTTTCACAATAGCAAAATCAAGCACCATACTTTGTTCATTCAACGATCCGTCTAATAAAACGTCGACAATCCAGCTTTCGCCGACCACACCACGTTTTTTACATAAATATGAAAAATCTATAACGGTTAAATCGTTTACAAAAAGTTGCATAAAATTTTTAATTCCTAAAATTCATCGAATAGTGGTTTATGTTGTATGTTATAGGTAATAGGTTATTCGGTTACTTGCCAGCTGATACTTTCATTGGCGCGAATAGGAATAACTTGAGCATCCCCAAGAGGAAGGCTATCAGGTATTTGCCAGTCAATTTTTGATAATGTTATTTTGTCAGAATTAACAGGCAGTTGATAAAACTCAGGACCAAATAAACTGGCAAATCCTTCTAATTTATCTAATGCACCTGCTTGTTCAAAGGCTTCTGCATATAATTCTATTGCTGCATGAGCGGTATAAGCACCAGCGCATCCGCAGGCAGATTCTTTTGCACCTTGACTATGAGGTGCAGAATCGGTTCCTAAGAAAAACTTTTTATTCCCGCTAGTTGCCGCTTGAATAAGTGCCTGTTGATGAATATTGCGTTTTAAAATAGGTAAACAGTAATAATGAGGACGAATTCCGCCTGCTAACATATGATTTCTATTAAACAATAAATGATGCACAGTAATGGTTGCAGCAACATTATCTCCTGCTTGTTCAACAAACTCGACCGCATTTTTAGTGGTAATATGCTCAAGTACTATTTTTAATTCAGAAAATTTGTTCACTAAAGGTTTTAAAATTGTATCGATAAATACCGCTTCACGGTCAAAAATATCGATTTCACTGTCAGTAACTTCTCCATGTACCAACAACGGCATGTTCACTTCTTGCATTGCTTCTAATACATGATAAATATTAGCAACATCTGTCACCCCTGATGAAGAATTTGTCGTTGCACCAGCAGGATATAACTTTGCCGCATAAACTAAACCTGTCGCTTTAGCATCTTTGATATCTTGTGCTGTAGTTTGGTCCGTCAAATAAATAACCATCAAAGGCGTAAAATTCCTGTTACCCATTCCTTCATTTTTAGCACTGACAATTCTTTCATAATATGCGGTTGCCATTTCAGCATTAGTCACAGGTGGTGCTAAATTAGGCATAATAATAGCACGGCCAAAATATCGACCAATATCTGGAACTGTTGATTTTAAAGAATCGCCATCACGTAAATGTACATGCCAATCGTCTGGACGGGTAATAGTTAAAGTTTTCATCTTATTTTCCTATCGATAATCATCAAGCACATTTGATGGTTATGGTTCTTAATTATTTCAAAAAAATTGAATAAGACCAATCAGCATAAATACCCTCTGACTAGAATGGCACTTAGTTAAGAGATAATTCCATATAAATCAGTGTATTACTCATTAGTTGTAATAATCTAACTTTGGACTAAAAATCAGGCCTTTATTCGTTTTAAAGGGCTACACTATAAATCACAGCAATTAACCTAAAAAATATAAAGTTATGTGAATTGCTATTTTATTGATTTATATACGGATAACCCTTAACTAAGTGCCATTCCCCTCTGACTAAATTAATAATCAGAAGGTGGATCAGCATTTATTCAATATTATATGTTTATTAAATTCTCTTATTCGTTCACAGTGTCATCAGGTATTTCACTGGTCGGAATATCCTGAACTGTTTGTGGCTGTGCCGTTTGAGGTTGCGCTGTTTGTGCTTGATGTACCTGTGGCTGTTCTACTTGTTCTTGATGTCCCTGTGGTTGAGGAACCTGATTTTGATGGTTCTGGCTGCTGACCTTGGTTTTGCTGATCATTAAGAAGTGACATTAATTGTTCTTTTAAATTTGGCGGTACTTTATAAATAGTTAAACTATCGTTGGCCGGATTATAAACAACCTCTTCACCAAAATGACTTCGTTCAAAACTTACACTTATACCGTTACCATATCCTGAATATTTGGTAATTTTATTCACTACCGCCTGATCATGAGGAAATGACTCTTCAATTGGATAAGATTGTTCCTGACAAAATTTATAAAAATCTTGAGTGGCATCACCGCTTTCTTCATTACCAATTATTTTACCTAATTCACGTAATGAAACGTCCTGCGCCATTTCTTTCTGTTCTTTACAATAACTGAGTAATTCTTTTCTGGTATTTTGTTTTTCTTGCGGATCAAGTTGATTAACAGCAACAAAATCTTCTACAGCTTGTACCAAAGTTTGCGTTTGTTCTTTAGCATTCAAACCTTCTTCACATCCCAGAAAATCAAGGAAAAAATCTGAAACTTGACGACCTGCCCGCCCTTTAATAAACGAAATATAACGATTACCTTCTGCATTTTGCTGATAATCAAATAAATCAATCCTTACCGCTAATTGTAATTTACTGGTATCAAGATGTTGATCCGCAGAAATATTTAACTCTCCGTCAACAGAATAATGCTCAGTAATAGGAATAATGGCGACTAATAAATATCTACCGCCCATATATTCATAATGACAAGTAAGCAAATAACCTCTTTCGGCCAGATCATACTTTTCTAATTCATTTTTTAATAAATTACCTGCTTGAGTACTGAAAATATAAAAGCTTTGTTTCTCACTTAAATAGCTTTCCATAAGATCAACAAACCGGGCACTGTCGCCTTCAGCAGGCATAGAAGAAAAATGTCCGTAAGCTTTGCTTCCCTTACTGTTATAAATATGATGCAAGGCATCAATAAAACTTTCTATTTTTTTTCCAATTTCAATCTCTTCCGGCCCAAATCGTAAAATTATTTCGCCAGTTTCTTCTTTTTTCGATAAATAATGTAATGCAATATTTGAAATTATTAAGCTCATATTTAAAGTTCAGTATTATATTGTTCAGGCATTTGATAAACTCCTTTTCGAATTTATCAACCACAAAGTAAGTAAGAATATGCCCATTGTATCTAAGTATTCCAATGAACGTGTAGAAAAAATTATTCAAGATCTACTTGATGTATTAATAAAAGAGTCTGCAACCCCCGATTTAGCGCTAATGTGCCTTGGAAATGCAACTACAAATATTATTAATCAAATGCCTGAAAAGCAACGAAGCGCTATTGTGACTAATTTCACTAACGCTTTAAAGCAATCGTTAAAATAAATTTGGAATTATTTAGCTTTGAATTTGTCAACCTATTACTTCATCGTCATAATAAGTAGTTAACGACTTAATAACTAAGACTTAATAACTAAAAATTAAATACGCTAATAATCAACAATTACTGTTCAGACTTGTTAATGTAGTTAATTAAACAAAGATAATAAAAGAAGAAAAGTAAAAATGGTATCGTTTAGTACTAAATCCTACAGCAAAAGGCTTTTACATCTCATTAGCTGGAGCCACTGGTTTACCTTTTTCAATATCATTGCCGCTATTGGTTTATCCTCGTTTTATTTATTTAGTGAATCAGCTTCCGAAACTATTTTTGGACAAGTTTATTTGTTAACTACTTGGGTTAGCCATATGGGTTTCTTAACTTTTATGAGCTTTGTTTTAATATTATTCCCATTAACCTTATTATTCCCGCAAACTAAATTTATCAGAACAACTGCTTCCGTTATATTCACTATTGAATTATTGCTATTAGTACTCGATGCTTTTATTTATAACCGACTTGGTTATCATTTAAGTGCCTCGTCTAGCGAACAAATCATCACATTAATTGCTAACCAAATAGAACAAAACAGCCGCTCTTTCTGGTTCGCAAGTATTGTACTTTGTTTACTTATTTTAACATTTGAATTTGTGGTCAGTAATTACGCATGGAAACACCTTAAACAATTACAGAAAACAGTTTTTGCACGCTTTTTTGTTTTGATTCTGGTGTTATCTTTCGTTTTTAGTCATATCACTCATATTTGGGCTGATGCAAATCTGGAATATGATATTTTAAGACAAGACACCGTGTTTCCGCTTTCTTATCCCAGTACCGCTCAAACCTTATTAACTAAATACGGCATGTTCAACCGGAAAGATTATATTGAACGTAGAACCAGCCCGTTATCTTTCACACAAGCTATTCCGGCATATCCCCAACTAACAACAATGGAAGATCAACTTTGCTTTACTGATCAAAAGCAAACAGATAAAAATGACGAAACCCTGAAAACTCAACAATCTGTCTTTATTGTTTTAAGTAAAGCATTGTTAAGCAAAGAACAAATACAGCAATTTTCTCATCGTGCTCAAGGTTCAACCCTTAAATTAGATCACCATATTGATAACGCCTTACATGATGATGCCTGGTTTAACTTATTTTATGGCCTTCCTTCTATTTATCAGGAAGAAATTTTAAAACAAAAAACCAGCCCGTTATTATTTCAAGCCATCGATAAATTAGCACTGGCAAAAACGTTTACCATTATTAACGACAGCAGTTACAAAAAAGAAATAAATGACATTGCTACACCCTACTGGTTTGAAAGTTTATTTGAGCAAAAAATAGAATTAACTGATATTTCCAGCCTCATTTTTTCCGATAAACTTAACAAGGCAGACCCCGGATTACATCTAATTTATTTTGACCAAAACACAACGTATCAATTCGAATTATTTATAGACGCCCTGCTGTTAGCGCAAAAACAAAAATCTCTGGGCGATATTATCTGGATCAGTTCAATTGGTAATGAAAAAGAAGAAACTCGCTTATCTAAAAAATCAGCAATGTTAATATTGCCAACACTAACGGATAGCGATCAAAATATTACCAGAAACACCAAAAACAAGCGTATTACATTACTAACCAGCCAAATGGATTTACAATCAACACTCTTGGAAAATTGGTTAAACTGTAAGTTCTCAGCAAACAAATATAGCAATGGCAGTAATATTTCAAACCTTAAGAAAAACCGAATTATCGCCAATACGGTAAAACACGGCATTATGGTTTTCAATAAAGATAAATCGGTATTTATCGATCAAAACGGTAATTTTCAAAGCTATTCAACACAGCTGCAAACCCCCATTATGATCAACAAGGATTTCCCTTTAATGATCGACGGGGTGCATTTTATCAAGCAATTTAGTAATAATAACAAAGCCACTGATCCTGAAGAGTTCGAATACCCAAGGTAATTGAACAATAAAACAACATTCAGACAGAAATTGACAATAATATGCGTTAAACCATTGCATTCATTATTTAATTCATTAAGATACACCTACAAACATTAATTCCCCAACATGTTTGTTTTCGGGGTGTAGCGCAGCTTGGTAGCGCGTGCGTCTGGGGGACGTGAGGTCACAAGTTCGAATCTTGTCACTCCGACCATATTTTATGTTTTTCTATGTTCTTCTATATTAACGAAAGCCTGCATTTATGCAGGCTTTTGTGTTTCTGGTTACAGTTCAGCAAGTTTCAACAGTTAAAACAGCAAATCCCTAAACAACTTATCTCTAAAGAAAGTAACCCTTCAAAATTTGCTTGATAAAATCCATAACTATCTTAAACTTACATTACCTCTTTCCAGTAATACCCGTTATTTATGTTAATTGGTATAAACACCACGTTCAGGGTCTGATAATTTAATGTCATTAATGCTAAAAAAGCTATCTGGTTTATTAACAGTACTTCTACTTTCCTTTGTTTTTTTAGGGCTAGCAGTTATATCCAATAATATTTTTAGCGTGATAAATTCAACTGAACTGACTTTGTCTTTATTAGAAACTTCATTAAGCAGTCAATTTATTTTCAATAATTTCATTGGGATAGTTTTTATTGGCGTAGTTTTCATATTGGCACTTTATAACTTAGTCTTGTATTTTGCACAGAAGAATAAAAATCACAAAAGTAACCAAAATAACAAAAGTGACCAAATATATTTAGTTTACGTTACTTACATTTTAAGCTTGTTTTTTACACTGGCTAGCGAAAATAATTTTAGCCCTTTCCTGATTTCAACTGAATTACAGCAATGGCTAAATGATTTTGCAATCTCTTTCCATTATTCACAAACAGCACTTTTACTACTATTCACCTTATTCTTTTTACAATACGATACCTTAAAAGGTAAAATTTATTACCTCGGGCTTTCTGTTACCACCGTTTTATTTTTATTAGGCTTAACGCCATTAGTTACAGGTGTCTTGGCTACAGATATCTTAGCTACCGATTCATTTAGTTTGACTAGCGCTGTACAAACAAAGGTATTTTCAGCATCTCAATCCCTCATTTATTTATTTGTGTTATACCTTGTAGGAAAGCGCCTGAAAACCGATTTTTCATGGAGCAAATTTTATTTTATTTCATTGTTCCCCTTACTTATAAGCGTGGCTATACAAACTTTAATAACATTCGATGCGGTTGAAAATTCATTACTGAATCAAAATTATGTTTTATTTGCTGTACTGGTACAGATTTCATTTATGGCATTTGCGCTTGCAGAAAGATTAAGCAGAAATGAACAAGACAGCTTGGTGACATCTGATGATGAGGCAACTTATGATCAAGCAACTAAAATCCCACATAAATTATGTTTTGAAACAGCTATTGAAAATTTGATCATAGAGGTGAAAAACAAACAAACAGCAAAATTTAGTGTACTGGTCATCAAACCAGAGCAAATTGAACAAATAGCTTTATACATGAATGATGAAATGACGGTCGATTTTTATAAAAGACTTTACGCTCAGCTCAACGCTTTACTTATCGATAACCATAAAATTGTAGATTTAACCAACAAAAATGAAAAAATATGTTTTATTGAAGGTCAATCTTTAGCTATTATAGTTAACAGTGAAAGCAATAATACAAAACAACAGCAATCAATAGCCCATTCACTGGAAAAATTAATTCAATCAATTCAGCAAACTTTTACTCAAGCTTATCAAATTAATGACCTGAAACTTCCACTGACAAGCGTTGTCGGCATTGCAAACTACCCTGAACATGGCGAAACAAGCCAAAGTTTAATTAAGCACGCCCAATTAGCCAGCAATAATGCTGAAAAAACACATCAGAAATGGGCATATTTCGAAAAAGAATTTTATGAAAAACCAGACTATTTATTAAAACTTGCCTCCGATATTAAACTGGCGTTAACTAATAATGAGTTTGAGTTATTTCATCAACCTCAAATAGACCTGAAAACATTAAAGGTGTGCGGCAGTGAATGTTTATTACGCTGGAAACATACCACTGAAGGTTTTATCTCCCCTGCTGTTTTTATACCTGTAGCAGAAGATACAGGAATGATAAATCAGCTCACTTTATGGGTAATTAAACAAGCACTGACTCAACATTTAGAAATTATAGAAAACGGTCATAAAAACCACATGATCTCTATTAACATTAGTGATAAAGATATTGCGTCAGACATGTTTTTTATTGAGGTAGTTAATCTAGTTACCGAAGCCGAAGTGTCGCCGGAAAAAATTATTTTTGAAATAACAGAACCTGAAACAATTAATAACAACGAACAAGCAATGAAGGTTTTAGAACAACTTCATGAATTTGGAATCACCATCAGCATTGATCATTTTGGCTCCGGCACCTCTTCAATGTCAACGATCAACCAATTACCTTTTCAAGAAATGAAAATTGACCGCCAATTTGTTGAAAATGTTTGTGAAAGTGTAAAAAGAAAAGTTATCGCGGAAACCACCATTAAAATGGGTAAAGGGCTGGGGCTTGAACTTGTTGCTGAAGGAATAAACAGTAAGTTGGATGAAGATACTTTCAGAAAGTTCGGCTGTGATATCGGTCAAGGGTATTTTTACAGCGAAGCCATACCTTTAAGCGAATATTTAACCTGGCTAGAGCAAGAAGTTAACGGGCAAACACCTCAAAAGGATTATGGTGAATTTATTCCTGCTGACAAATCAAAATTGTAACTTGTTGATTAACTTACCATTTAAACGATAAAATAAATCTTAAATAAAAAAACGAATCAGCAGAATCAAAATAATTTAATTCAACCAATTCATTTTTTTAGTTATGTAAGAAGTCTGTGAGCTTCCGACAAGATAGCGTGACTTAACAGATTTCTTTAAATAAGGCCCTTTATTAAAATTTTCCACAGCAAAA
>JABSOJ010000146.1 GCA_013216005.1 Alteromonadaceae bacterium
TGAAAGCATTTCAAGCGCATCGCAAGGAGCTGATTTATAGTGTGTTTTTCCTTAACCTAGTGCCATTCCTCTTGGAGCCCTTTATTAATAAGGGGTTCTTCTATGGAATATTTGCACCAGGTTAGATGATGGGGTTTTTGTTCTGCCATAATGGTATCGACAACTTCCATGCCGATCATAGCGATATTAGCAATGATCAATGGAATAGCTAAACTTAAGATCTTTTTGAAATCTTTAATCCACGGTTTGTTAAGCATGTTATACCTTTAGCTATAAGCAGACCTAATAGCCAACAATCCCTTTTATTTCAAGGAAATCGTCAAAGGCAAAATGTCCCCATTCCCGACCGTTACCAGATTGCTTGTAACCACCAAAAGGTGCATAGGGATCAAAGCCAGGTTCATTCAGATATATGGTGCCTGCACGAATGCGGCGGGCAATATTACGTGCTTTATCAATATCATTCGATTGAATATAACCAGCAAGTCCGTATGGTGTATCGTTTGCTATTTCTACCGCTTCGTCTTCATTCTCATAAGGTATAATAGCAAGTACCGGACCAAAAACTTCTTGCTGAGCAATTAGCATATCATTAGTTACGTTAGCAAAAATGGTTGGTTTAACATAATAGCCATCATTTAAATGAGCGGGTTTACCTGTTCCGCCAATAACTAATTCACTGCCTTGTTCAATGGCTTGGGCAATTACATTTTGAACTTTATTAAACTGATTTATATTCGAAAGTGGGCCTAGTGTGGTAGTCGGTGAGTTCGGATCACCTACAATAGTGGATTGCGCAACAGAGATTGCGACTTCGACCGCGCGTTGATGATGTTTTTTCGGCACCAGCATTCTAGTAGGCGCATCGCAAGATTGGCCTGTGTTATAAAAACACGCTTCTACTCCACTAGCGACGCATTTATCAATATCAGCATCTTCTAATATTATATTTGCAGATTTTCCACCTAATTCTAACGTTACTCTTTTAATGGAATTAGCCGCGACTTTAGAAACAGATACCCCTGCTTTAGTTGAACCCGTCAAAGAAACCATTTCAATATCAGGATGAGAAGAAAGGGCTGTACCAACCTCTGGTCCGTCGCCATAAACCATATTATAAACACCTGCAGGTAAGCCAGCATCATGAATAATTTGACAAAATAATTGCGCAGATAAAGGGGCAAACTCGCTCGGTTTTAAAACGACAGTACAACCACAGGCTATTGCTGGTGCAACTTTGCAGGCAATCTGATTCATTGGCCAATTCCAGGGGGTAATTAAAGCACAAACCCCAATAGCCTCCTTAGAAATATGAGTAATACCTTTAGTTTCTTCAAAGAGATAAGTTTCTAATACTTTTCTGGTTGTTTGTATGTGGGTGACGCCAACTGCGGCTTGCTCTTCTAGAGACATACCCATTGGCGCACCCATCTCAGTTGTTATTGCCTTAGCCATTTCATCCATACGCTCTTCATATAAAACTATGATGCGGTCCAAGTACGCTAATCTTTGTTCTCGGCTGGTTTGCGACCAAGTGTTTAGGGCTTGTTTTGCGGCACTAACCGCTAGATCAACATCCAATGCTGTTCCTAATGCTACTTGTCCAACAACTTTTTCATTTGCAGGGTTGATGATATCCATCATCTTTGATTTTGATGGAGTGATCCATTGACCATTAATATAAAATTGATGACATTGTTTCATGCTTAAGCCTCGATGATGAAAAACGTAAATGATTTGTTAGTTTAGTACTATTTAATAGCATAATTGTAATGGCAATTATTTGCCATTTAACTCTTATGTTATTAAGTTATTTAACATGATTAAATAACCCGTTAGGGGGACTTTTTTTCTACTTGTTAGTTGTAATAAAATAATGGTATATTTTATATTCAATTTTGCTGATGTAGTATGAACATGAAAAAGTCTTTTCTTTCAGAATTTAGTCAACAACTTACAGGTTTATATCCCTATATAGGGACTGAAGAGTTTACTGTACAGCTTGTTAATATGTTTAAGTCTCTGGTACCCACCGACGACGTCATGGTTCTTCTGTTTCCCAGTAAAAAACTCCCGGTAATTGAATATAATGATATTCCTTCAGAGCAAGCTACACCTATGGTTGATCAATATATCAAAGGTGCTTTTTTGCTTGATCCTTTTTACCTTGCTGCCAGAAAAAACAATAAGAGTGTTTTCTCACATTTGAAAGATGTTGCACCCGATGCTTTTGAAGAAAGCGAGTATTATAAAACATATTATAAATATTCTGGTTTAACAGACGAGTGTGCATATTTAATTCGATTTGATGATGAAGGGGCAAATTTTGTTATTATTGGTTTAGGGCAAATTAAAAACGACAGTGGTTTTAGTGCCAAAGATATTGAAAATTTGGCAGATATTCTCCCTCTTGTGGAATTGTTTACTCAAAAGCATTGGAAAACAATTAATAATGAATCTGAACTTGAGCAAAATCTGGATATACGTCAGCAATTAGAAACTGGACTTGATTGCTTTGGAACGAGTATTTTAACGGATCGTGAAAATCAAACGGTGAAAATGATCCTTCAAGGCTATTCAAGCAAAGCTATCGCTGGTCGTTTTAAAATATCAGTTGAGACAGTAAAGCTGCATCGTAAAAATGCTTATGCAAAACTTGATCTTGGCACTCAAGGTGAATTATTTAATTTGTTTATTAACTCATTGATGAACATTGAAAATTATTCAGGTGGAGACCCACTTATTGCCTACCACTCTACCAAAGTTAAATAACGATAAAAAATTTGATTCTCTATTGGTTAACACTCCTTTGAATATATTTTATCGATTTGTAATTCGGTTAGACCTTTTGTTTGTCCATAATTTATCAGTGCCTTTTATTTTTAATCGGTTTTTCAATAGAAACTACCTTAAAGGGGTATGTCTTATTAATGAGTAATTGGTTTAAATCGAATGAAGAGAAGTTAGCTTTTTTCAAGATGTGAGAAAATGTGTTTATGAAATCCTTGTATTCGATGTTGGACATGCCAAAAGAAACTTTGCAGCAGCGGATCAAATGGATTGTTTATTCACTACTCTTTATTAACTTTATTTTGTATTTCAAAACGGACTGGCAAGTCGCTACACATACCATGCGTCATGGCGGCACACTGCTTGAGTGGAGTCGTGCTTTTGCGACAACGATAGATGAAAGCGCCTGGATGTTTCTGCTGATTATTTTTGAATCAGAAACCTATATTTTATCTGATGAACCTTTATCTCGTTTTAAAGCATTTTTAATGCATAGTATCAGAATTATTTGTTATCTCTCTTTAGCCCATACATTGTACGCCCTTGCTGTTTATCTATATGATGTTAATACGGCTCAGGTGATTAAAGACGTGTCGAGTTTATGTCAATTATTGGGTAAGGATATTTCTTACACCGCTAACCTTGTTTATACAGAGCTTAATGCAAATAATTGCAAGAGCCTTTCAAGTGCTACACAGTTTTTGTATCTCGATTCCCCAAAATTCCTCATCGTTACTGATAATCAAAATATTGATGTTATTAACCAATTAGCTTGGGTTGATATGATTGAAGCTGTCACTTGGTTGCTGATTTTATTTACCATTGAGATGGTCGTGCGGTTACAAGATAAAGGTACTGCGTCAGGAGTTTTTCTTAATAGCCTCAATTTAACTAAAACAATAATGTACATATTATTATGGTCGGCATTGGTTTATTGGTTGTACCGCGGGCATTTTATGTTCGCTTGGGATGAGTTCATGTGGATAGCCGGATTTTTCGTGATAGGGACGAACCTGGATCAGTGGCGTGATGAAATTATTCAAGCTCAGGATGAAAAGAAAATAGCAGCTATTGAACTTTAAAAGATAAAGCAGATTTATATGCAAACTGAATAAATCATGGAACTAATACCAATTACATTCACTAAAAGTAGAGTAAATTAATTTGAATCACTATGACACAATTATCATTGGCGGTGGACATAACGGGCTAGTTTGTGGCACCTATCTCGCGAAAAATGGTGAAAAGGTATTGGTGCTTGAAGCATCTAATGAACTAGGTGGTTTAGCGGCTACACGTGAGTTCGCACCGGGTTTTAAAGCATCTGTTGCTCATACGCTTTTTCAATTTTCGGACAAAGTTGCTAAAGATCTTAAATTAGCTTCCTTTGGTTTTGATATAAATACCAGCCCTATGGCAAATGTATCGCTTAATGTTGAAGGCGAACATGTGATCTTAGAAGGGTGGGGTGCCTCTTCGACACTTACTGGTGTTAGTGACAAAGATGCTGAAAAGTATCGTGAATATCAACAACTACTTAAACGCTTTTCTGATGTACTAAAACCTTTTTGGCTTAAAACCATGCCAAGGATCGGTAGCAGTAGTTTTAAAGAAAATCTCACTTTTGCCCATTTAGGCATAAAAATGCGAATGCTTGGTAAAAAAGATATGGGTGAGTTCATGCGTGTTGCTACATTACCTGCACGGGATCTTATGGATGAAAATTTTGACAGTGAACAGCTAAAAGCATTGCTCAGTTGGGATGGATTAATTGGTTCAAAAATGGCACCGCGTTCACCTAATGCAACAATTCTGGCATTACTTTATCGAATGAGTGGCATCCATGAAGGGGCGCATTCACTGCCAATTGGTGGTATCGAAAACCTGGTACAAGCACTACAGACAGCTGCCATTAACTCAGGGGTGGAAATTAAAACGGGAGCAAAGGTCAATAAAATAATAATACAAGCCGATGAAAATGGTTTAAAGACTAACGGTGTAGAATTAGAATCAGGTGAAATATTTACCTCGACCAGAGTCGTTTCGGCTATTGATCCCCAACGAACTTTTATAGACTTGGTTGGAGTACAAAACCTTGAAATTGATTTTGTTCACCGAATTAAACGATTACGTTGTGATGGCTATGTTGCCAAACTTCATCTTGCATTAAGTGACTTACCAAAATTCGTTGGTCTAGATAAACCTGATGGCAGAATGGTTATTTCCGATGAATTAGACGCTATTGAGTTTGCCTTCGACGATGCAAAATACGGTGAACCTTCTAAAAAACCCGTGATGGAAATTGTGATCCCCAGTTTATCCGACCCCTCTCTTGCACCAAGCGGGCAACATGTTCTTTCTGCACACGTTATGTATGTACCTTATAAACATAAGGACGGTTGGTCAGAAAAAAACAAAGCAGAATTGTATGAGCGAGTTGTAGATACTCTTGAGCGCTATGTTCCCGATATAAGGGAAATAATCATTCATGGTGAATTACTGACACCCCTTGATTTAGATAAGCGTTACCACATTAACGGTGGTCATTGGCACCACACCGAAATGTCAATATCTCAAATGTTGATGATGCGACCTACTTATGAAGCTGCACAATATAGCACACTTATTCCCGGCCTTTATCTTTGTGGCGCAGGAAGTCATCCAGGCGGAGGGCTGATGGGGGGACCTGGTCACAATGCAGCAAAAGAAATAATGAAGACAAAAGTTAAAGTAAATAGTTAAAGTAAATAGTTAAAGCAAATAGTTAAATTGGAATAGTTAAGGCGAAACTGTTAAGGCGAAAGAATATGAAGAAGTATGACGCAATTATCATCGGTGCAGGACATAATGGTTTAACCAATGGAGCCTATTTAGCAAAGGCCGGGTTAAACGTACTGGTGGTCGAAAAGAATGCCTATATTGGCGGTGCTGCGGTATCGCGTGAAATACAAAAGGGCTGGACATATTCCTCGTGTTCTTACATGTCCAGTATGTTACGTCAAACAATACACAGGGATCTAAATTTAACTAAACATGGTTTAGTATTAGTGCCTTTTCATGGGCTGGTTAATTACGGCAACAATGGTGAGGCATTACTTGATTATAGTAATGAAGGTGTGGCTTATAATCATCTGCGGAAGCATTCTCCCCACGATGCTGATTCTATGTTTCGTTTTCAGGCTGATTTAACACGATACGCCCAGTTGATCCGTAAAACTTTGATGCGAACGCCTCCGGACCCTACGTCTTTTAAACCTCGTGATATTAAAGAGTTATTGTGGATGGCTAAGCAGTTCTGGTCGTTGGGGGAAAAAGAACTCTATGAATACATGCGTTTTTTTACCACCAGTGCCGAAGAGTTTCTTGATGATTATTTTGAAAACGATCTGATCAAAGCCACCATGGCTACGCCCGGTATAATAGGTACTGCACTGGGGGTTTATTCACCAGGTTCAGCCTATATATTATTGCATCATGTGATGGGTGATATGGACGGTAATGTTGGCGCATGGGGACTTGCCCGAGGTGGTATGGGAGCAATATCCAATGCTATTGCGGGTGCATTCAAGGAACATGGTGGTGAAATACGCACCAATGCAGGCGTTGATAAAATACTGGTGGAAAATGGTAAAGCCGTTGGTGTGGTATTAGAAAATGGTGATGAACTGTACGCTAATGTCGTGGTATCAAACTTAGACGCAAAGCGCACTTTTACTAAATGTATGGACAAAAAGGATTTACCTCCAGGCATTTATGAAAAAGCTAAAAACTTCAAAATCCGCGGTTCTTCAGGGAAGGTTAATATTGCATTGTCTGGATTGCCTAAGTTTATAAATCTTCCTGACAACAGGTTCGTCAACCGTGGCTCGCAGAGCTTTGTTGGCTCTATTGATACCATGGAACGGGCTTACGACTGCTGGAAACATGGTCGTTTTTCTGACGATCCTTTCATTGAAACAGTTATACCGTCTGCCTGGGATCCAACGGTGGCGCCACCGGGTAAACACTGGATGTCCTGTTTTGTTCAATACTGTCCCCCAGTGTTGTCTGACGGCGGGTGGACACCTGAGAAGCGTGATGCATTTGGTAAAACGGTCATCGATAAAATAGAGCGATATAGCCCGGGTTTTAAAGATTTGATAGTTCATATGGAAATCAGGACACCTGTTGAAATAGAAAATGAAGTGGGTCTGACCGAAGGGAATATTTTCCAGGGTGAATTAACGATTGATCAGTTATTCTTCAATCGACCATTTCCCGGATATGCTCAGTACAGGATGCCAATTAAAAATATGTATATGTGCGGTGCGTCGACTCACCCTGGTGGTGGAGTTTCAGCAGCCTGTGGTGCAAATGCAGCACGTGAAATATTGATTGACTTGAAAAAGCCTAATACTGTTCCCGAAGATTCTGTTTACGATGAGTAATTGAGTCTTGGCTGATTGTTTAGTTGAGAAATGGTTAGTTGAGAAACGACTAATTGAGAAAATAAAGTCCCGATGGAAAATATAATGAAATCTAACAGCGATATGACAGAAGCTTACATTGATGAACAATTAAAAGTGACACATTTTCACCCTCGGTCATCAAAGTTTAACGTGCGGGATGCTTGGGGGCTGTGGAATGGTTTTAAGTTTGCCGATTATTATTACGATGTAGATTTTGAATATTTTTGTGTGCGTAACAGTTGCGGAACTTACGACATATGTCCTATGCAAAAGTACTATATTACCGGTGCCGATGCCGAGGCTATGTTAAACCGCATGGTCACCAGAGATATTTCAAAATTGAAGATTGGTCGGGTGACTTATTTATGTTGGTGCACAGATGACGGTCGAATGATAGACGATGGCACCGTTTTTAAGTTGGGGCCTGATAGTTATATGTTAACTTCCGGTAGCCCTTGTATTGCCTGGTTTAAAAAAGGTGCCTTTGGCTTTGCTGACGTTAAAATTACAGATATGTCAGACAAAATTGCTGCATTGGCTTTTCAGGGACCCACCACTTGCGAAGTACTGAAAAAAATGGGGTTAGATGGCATTGAAACCCTTAACCCTTTCAACTTCAGGCATTTCTCGTTAAATGGTGACAGCGATAAAAAGTTAATGGTTTCGCGCACGGGCTTTACTGGTGATCTCGGTTACGAATTGTGGATAGCGCCAGAATTCGCATTAGAATTATGGGACGCACTTTATCAGGCAGGTGAAGACTATCTTATTCATCCTTATGGTGAATTTGCGACTGGGATGCTAAGGCTTGAAGCGGGTTTTATCCTGCCAGGTCTTGAATTTAATGAGGCGTTGAAAACGGTTCGTTTTCAACACGACCAAACGCCTTTTGAATTGAATTTAGGTTGGCTGGTTGATTTCAAAAAGCCGCATTTTAATGGTCGTACAGCACTATTAAAAGAAAAAGAACATGGGCCTGAATTTACGTTGGTCAAACTGGACATTGAAGGTAACAAATGTGCAGAGGAATCTTATTTATATAATAATAAAAAATTAGACAAGCATATTGGCTACATTACATCAACCATATGGTCACCGGTGGTCAAAGCTAATATTGCTTTGGCTATGGTGCAAACCAAGTACTTAAAAGGCGATATTTGGGCTGAAATTTACTACACGAAAGAAATGCGTCCTCATTTAAAAGTGGCAAAATGTACCCTTCGGGACAAGCCGTTTTGGGCACCAGCAAGAACGAGAGCTAAACCACCATTACCGATTTAGGGAATTCATGTTTTAATGAAATAAAGTTTTAAAGAAATAAGGTTTTGAGGAATGCATATTTTAAGGAATTCATGTTTTAACTCGATTCCGCAGTTTTTAGAAGTTGACTTTTAAAAAACTATTTAAAAACATATTGTTATATAACAGCTAACAATCCTTAAATATTTACAGAAAAGTGCAAGTCTATGAAATTTAGATGTTCACAAATGTCAATAATAAAAAACTGCGGAATCGAGTTTAAGGAAATAGTATGAAACATATTACCGGCAAAGTTGTAGAAGTGAATTTAGGAAAGGCAGAAGACGAACTAATTAAACATGCTTGCGATTCACTTCAAGCTGAACTGGATGGTTTTGTAGGTGACAGACACCAGTCAATTTCGCGCGTGGCATGGGCAGGTGACAAACAACCTGAAGGCACAATAAGGCGTAACGAACGACAATGGTCGGCGATGTCCGTGGAAGAAATAGCTGATATTCAACAAAAGATGGATCTAAAAGAACCTTTAACTGCGGGTAGTTTGAGCGTGAATCTTTGTTTTCAAGGGATCCCTCAATTATCACTGTTGCCAAAGGGTAGCATACTTAAATTTTCATCGGGGTGTGAATTGATGGTTGAGGAATATAATCCGCCATGTAGTGAAATGAGTGAAAAAGTGGCTAATAATTTTTCAACGAATTCAGGGAACCCGATAAGTAAAAATGCTTTTTCGCAAGCGGCAATATTCACCCGAGGTTTAGTTGGGGTTATTGAGGTTGCAGGTCAAATCAGGGTTGGTGATGAAGTGAAGGTAGAAATATATCAACCGCCTGTTTGGATGACTAACATTATCAGTTAGGCCTTGAGTTGAATAAATTGAATTAAACGCCGCATTGGTGTTCGTCTAAATAAGTTTTACTACCTTCGTTGTAGTTATCGTAACCGTATGATTCTACATAAAAACAATAAGTTAATTAAATTTAATTCGAGGAAAAGTCATCTAAAACCCCCCATTAATTCGTTATGCTATTTTTTTTATATTTTAACGCGTCACCTATCCGTCACCTAATACAGTAATTGTTTTTTGGTAATATCCAGAGGTTTTTAACTTGTAAGATAAATGGTAACTACTCAGCAGGGGTAAAAATATTTGGAAGCATACCGTTCAATAACAACGCTAAAGCAGTGGATGCACTAACC
>JABSOJ010000147.1 GCA_013216005.1 Alteromonadaceae bacterium
TTGCATCCTTAGTAATTGGTTGCAATGATTTAATCAGATCAAATTTATAAAGTTAAACTATCTCGCCGTAAGCTCACGATAAAACAAATATTTTGATAACTTTCTTTGCTTGGTTCTGTACCAGATAGAGCTGCAACACAATGATTCAAAGAATTAAAACGTTGATGAAAACGCAGCGCTTGCCATTTTTCATTAAGCCATTTGATTAACTCGCGTTTGTGCCAGTTTTTAAGGATTTCTAACACCTTGACCGCTTGGCTACTGTTTAAAAATTGACAATGAAAGCTGATATTCCCCCCAAGCTTTTTACGGTTAAGCATACGGCTTATGTAGTTATCTAGCGCTTGTTCTGACGAATCGCGTACAAACCCTTGTTGGTGCATTGTGATCCAAATAGCGCGAATTTTGCCACTTTCAGGGCTTACACTTCTGTTTGATTTGGGAATGGCACGTTTAGCGACGCTTTTCTTTTTTATCGTAAAACCAACCGCTTTAAAGTGTTCAAGCACTTGCTTTAATTCATCCATGTTCATTTTTGAGCAACTAGTTTTATCTGTAAGCTCTTTTAGTACACTGCGATAAAGTTCTTCATCGAGTGATAATTCACGTTTAGCAACATGAATTAATTGTATTAGTCGATTTCTCATTATTTTTCGTTTCTCATTTTTTATTTATCAAACCAGTAACTTTTTCCAATAAAAACGGCTGCTCATCAGTACCCAACAACCACGTTGGGTAGACAGGTCTTTCGACCTGTTTCGCTTAAAGGGCGAACGCCAGTTCAAACCGCAGTTTTTCTTCCAATTCCTCAATTCGTCTACGACGGGCAACTGCTTCAGAATCTGTAATTAATGAATTTCGGTTGGGTAACTTTTTAGCAAAATGTTGGTGTAGTCCTGCCTTTTGCTCTTCACTTGGCTTGCTCATTCGGCGCTTTCCTTTATGTGAGGCTTTAAGTCATGTTCATATTCTTCTAAGTAGGAAACCATTAAACTTGTTTGTTGTGGATGGTTGGTAACCCATAGCAATGCAGCAATTACCCCTTCTTCAAAGGTACTGCCAGAGCACATTACCGTGGCATGCTTTTCAATAGCTTTAGTGGCTGCGCCTATTTCTTCTAGTATTTCAATTCCTTTTCTCATGATGTTCTCCACTTTATTGGTCTAGGTTATTGGTCTAGGCATTTGCAATATCTAAACTGATTTGTTCCAGCGCATCTTTTGCATTGCGTTGATACAAACGTAAGTAAGTTTTAGAGCCTGTAATACTGATTGAATCGGCAATGGCTTCCATAGCCTTTAACCACTGTTCGTCTTTAATATCTAAGCGGCGTAAGCCTAAAATACGTGTCACTGAAATATTGCCTTCTTTATCGGTTTGAAAAGCATGTTCAACCAAGGCTTTTATGTTGTCGTTACCGCCTTGTGTCCAACGATGTATACAATCGTCAACTAACGATTTTGCAATTTGTAAGCGTTCATCAAAGGTAATGTTTTCGTTAATGCTGCGCTTTATCATGCTGCGGCCATCAAACGACGCTAGGCTAACATTGCCTTTTTTACCGCCGATTTTTTGCCCGTATTCTGCGGCTGACAGTTCAATGAAATCGTGAATTTTCATTAAGGTTTTCACTTTGAACTCTTGTAATTGTTGACTGATTGTCTGGCCTTCGGTGACAATTTCATTCACCAATTCATCACGGAGTAAATCAATCGCTTCAATTTTTGATTCCGGTACTAAGTAACCCGTAGCGTTAGTGCGATAACCTGCTGGCACTTCATTTGTTGTACTTGTTGAAAGTGTCATGTTTTTTACTCCTATAATTTCCAAAAAATGATGCAACCCGCTAAGGTGCTAAATTTAATTTCTTCACGAACGCCAGCTTGCGTGCCACGGATCATTAATATTTCACCTAATAATGTTGTTCGGGGCGGTTGAATTTCGATGCGCGGTTTTTGTTTGGCTAATTCAACATTTAAAACGGTTACGCCGCTGCTTATTAACTGGCTAATGGCACTTTGTGCTGCGTTAACATGCTTTATGATTAAGCTGTTTTGTTTGTTGGTTTTAGGCATGGGTTGACTCCTGTTCTTGCACTAATTTGTTGTACTGTTTTGCTAAGCTATGCATTTCTTGTATTAGCATTTCAATTAACTGTGTACGGCTAGTCGCGCTATTTTGGATAGCCGATAACACTTGCTTAACTCCATAAAATTCAGCATTTATTGGTTTTGGGCTTTGTTTATCATCAATAACTTTTACCTTTATTTGATTACTTATGGTTTGCTCAAGTAGTGAATGTGAACAACCACTTCTACAAGCTTTGTGCAACATAACCCGTTGTGGATTAGTCGCAGCAAAAGGACGATCTTGATGGAATAAACATTTATGTTTTGTTATTTCACCAAGTACGGGGCAATTAACGCTATATTGCATAAATGCACCTTCAACAAGCTGTTGAATGCGGTTTAAATCACCCGGATATTTCCCTTTTAAGACTTGATTAATGAGTGCCGCCGATACATGCAATTTGTCCGCAACCTTTTTTTGTGATGTGTGCTGACATCGAGCACCTAATTCTTCAAGCCAGTTTTTGGTGTTCATATGACTTTTCCTTAGCGTTTTTATTGATTGATTTGGCTGAGACCGTTGCTTGATATTCATGACGTTTATCTAGGTTTTGGTCGTAAATACTGTCGTCACACACAATAGGGTAGAGTGGTCCACTGTTATGAATTAAACGAAAACGGGCAACGCTGTTTTTATCGTTGACCTTATCTACTCCTTGGATACAACGTACAAAGTTTGCTTGGGTGAGCTTTCTGATATAAGTACTAGCAGTACAAAGTGCGACTTCAGCACCCGCAGCAACGTCCCCAATAGTGAAGGCATGCAATACACGCATAGTTGTCCAGCAACGCTGCTTTGCAGTATTGCGTTTTCCTTTGGTATTGCGACAGCCTTTACGGGAGCCGCTACCAAATTGTATATAGTCGGTATTGATGAGTTTATATTTGGCACCAATACAGCCTCGTCGCTTAGTTTTTTGCTTAAGTCGTTTGTGATCAATTAAAAATTTGATCAAGCTATTAGCGGCCGATGATGTGATATTTACATCGTTAGTTAATTGCTTTTTCGTGAAGTTAGGATGGTTTTTAATCCACTCCCAAGTCAGCTGTCGCTGACTTTTATTGTTTTTATTATGGTTACTCATAAGTGTTGTCCTAAAGTACTGGTTGGTCGATTCCGTACTCAGCAACATCAATGTGCTTAATGCCATCCACTTTGGCTTTACGTTCGATATTTTCCAGTGCAATAGCACTGAGGCGGTAGTTTCCGTTGGTTTCGTTTATTACTTTGCGTAGTAACGAGTCACTAACGGTAATGCCATGTTCAAATAATTCTTTCACCATTATTTGCATGTCTTCTAAATCGGCTGGTTGAAACTCATAGCGTTGACTAATACGGCTATCCAGTTGAGGGAGTAAGCTGATTTTTCGGGCTATTTTATCCATTCCTACTAATATGATGGCAATGCCTGTCATGTCGTGAATATCGCGTAGTGTTTCTAATAGTTGCGGTTTATCCATGTAATAATCTGCTTCATCAATGAACAGTACGCGCGGTTGGTCGTGTAAAGCATCAATGACTTTTTCATAACGTGCCATTTTTGCGCGGGGACGGTCACGAACGCTTAATTCTTTTAGTAAGCGGTCTAAAAAGCTTGCAGCTGAATCAAGGGCTACCGCTCGAATATAAATGCCATTTTCTATTGAATTTAATAACTTAATTGTGGCGAATGTCTTACCAAGACCCGGACGTCCATCAATCAACCCGAATCCTGGCACTACAGGAGAGCGTTGTAATAATGCGTTAAATAATGAACTCGCTTGAGCAACATTTTTTGTATAAGCCGTGTGATATTTCATTATTTTTGTTCCTTATTGGTTAAGTCGTTCATTGATTTGTAGATAAAGATAAAGCGCTCGGCAAAACATATTTTGTCGCCACCAAATGGTTTTATTTTTACTAATTTAGCTTTTAAAGCCGTCACCATTCCTACAAATTCTCTTGTTGAAAAACCGTCCAAATCATCAACAAATATAGTGATGGGATGTTTACCCAATTCACTTATTGCTAAGCTGAATAAGTTGTCTAATGCGCTTTGCATGTCGTTATTGTTAATAACAACGCTCACACCTTTTTGTGTTCCAGCATCAACAGCTACTAACCGTTGCACTTTGTCACCATTTTCATTTCGATAGGTAAAGCTATCTATATCCCACCGTTCATTTTTTTTGTATTTTCTGCTGGGTTGGTATTTTTTATTCATAATGCTATCCTTTGGATGCTTAAGTTTAAGTTTGATGGCTCACCTGGCGGGGCAGTCATCGGTTATTAAGGTCAGTAATTTATTTACTGACCTTTGTTTCTTCTAAATCAGTAACACCTACCATCGCTTCTGCTTGTTTCGCCCATTTAGGGTTATTTTTACGGTAGTTTTCTCGGGTAATTATTTCGCTTGCGGTTAACTGTCTTAATTTTCGCTGCTGTAATAGCCAGCTGTATTCTTCATAGTCATTGGCAAAACGTGGTTTAGCGTTAATTGCCGTTTCACGCGCTTTGTCCTGATCAAGCTGTTGTTGACGTAACTTTTGAAAATTTTCAGGGCTTAATGACGGTTTAACCTCGGTTAAATCGCTTGCAAATGAGGCTTGAACTAATAAACCTGTGTTGGCTGGTTTACTCGGTAATGGCATACCAATGATTGAACCGTTGCGCTTTTTGGCTGCGGCAATAACGTTGCGGGCGGCATCGCCGGGGCTAACCGTACGACTTGCTTTACGTAAAACTTTTTTCTGTGCAGCAATTGACTCTGATTGCATGCGTTTAGCTTTTCGACTTAGTTCTGATAGGGTCATTCCCATATCTACCAATTCAGGGCATTGCGCTTTACAAATAAATTCAAGTTTTGCGCTATTGAAAATAAATATTTCACCTACGTTTTCAGGGTTCCAGCTACAAAATACCTGACTTCCAATTAATGCACCTAATTCAGCACTAACGAAGCTAAAACCTTGAACTTGAATACCTACATCTTTGGTAACCATCCGCAAACCAGCACCTTTTTTACCTGCTGCTGGCACAGGTGATAGTAATACGTCTAAAGCTCGTTCATTTTCGATAGTTCGGATTGTGGTAAGTTGAGAGTGCCAACGAATGATAGGTTTTTCTTTAGTCATTCGGTGTTCGTTGTGATTATAAAAATGCTCTATCCAATCATTAATAATTTCTTGGAGTTCGCTACTTGTCATTTCAATTTTTATATCGCAATTGCTTTTTTTCATTATGCGATCAGCAAAGCTGGCACGGGCTTGTAATTTTTCACGGGTAGCAACATCATGCCCACCGTAGCCGGGTAATAACTTACTGATACCGTGTGACCAAGTACTGAAAAAACGTTCAATGTGTGGTTTTTTATCACCACTAAATGGAGGTACAACAATCTGTTCAATACCGAGTGATTGCAATACGCTTTTAACACGTTTTGATAAGTAATCTTTACCGTTATCTGTTTTAACCGCTTCAGGCACTCCAAATTCAAGGATGGCTTTGCGCATTAATAAACATACGGCTTCTGAATTAGAGGTTGGATGTAAAATAACAATAGGACGACGACTATAAACATCAATAGCACCTATTATTGAGTAACGACCATCGATTAAATGTACATCAGACGGGGTAGAATCTAGCTCCCATAATTGATTAATATGAGTGATATTGCCATCCGCTTTACCCCAAGCAACTTGCCGACGATTTTTAAAGTCATCAGGATTGTTTAGTTGTTCTATTAATAATGGGTTTTCTTTTTTAAAGGCATATAACCAACGGCGAACAGCAGAAACATCCGGCACATCCCAACCTAAATTATTTAATTCAGTATGGGCTTGTAAGGCTAAACTTAAGTTCTGCCCTCCAATAGCTGGCTCATGAAATAATAAACCTTGCGCCATTGTTAACATGGCAGGCTCAGAATCTATCTTGTTCTTTTGGCTGCTTGTGTACCTGCCACCTAATGCTGCGGCTCCTTCAGTTTCAAGCACTTTGATCCAGCGTCTTGGGTAACTCCAATTTATATGGGAAATTGTTTGGTAAATTTCTGCATCAAAATTTAAAGCGCGACTGTTATATTGCTCTGCAAAGTCATGCTCACCTGCACATTTACGTTTTTGTTCAACCCAAGGCTTTAAGTACGTTTTGTACGAAGAAATGATCGCTAATTTAACTTGAGCACGTAGTAAAAATTTACCATGTAGTTGCATTAACTGGGCTGCGCCATTTTCCATTACGCGATATTTTTCTTGTGTATTTAATTTACCTTTTTGTTGAGTGTTTTTAGCTATGGCTTTACCTGCTAAAAAGTGTGCTGAGTTTTTGCATAAAGCATTAGCTTCAATTTCAGCATCTTGTTTAGCGATATAGTGCTGTGCTTCTTGGGGTAAAGAGTTTATGTGATATTCATGACCACCACCTTGTCCAAGGCGTTTACGTTTAAGCCAATTCTCTCTATTTGCTTTTGCATTAATGTTTTGCACAGTTGAGGGTAGTCCTTGGATCCCTTGCAACTCTTTTGCTGCATACCAATCCTTATTCATCATTGGCACCAATCAAATCAAAGTTAATAGTTTCACTTAAATCAACTATGATTTGCTTTGCTAGTGGACGTATTGGTTTTCGACCAGTACAAGGTGCAAACATTTGTATGCAATCAAGTACCGTGCGAGGATGGTATCCATGACTGATAGACCAAGAACGGCAAGTGATCCCCTGCGCTCTTAAGGCTGCATGTATATGATTTGCATTCTCTATTTTCATATTATGGTTCCGTGTTAATATACTTACTCGCGCACTTCGCAAGCAGCCACTTGCGCGACCTATATAAAGCATAGTGCAACATATATATTGAATACAGCACCTTTTTGTCGCATTCATGTTTAATTTTGCGGTAAATAGTTTTCGATATAATAATAGATAACAATTTCAATAGGTTGGTGTAAGTTGAATGCTGATAAAAATGTTGAACGTAACATTCAAGATCATGATGTAGAAGATGAACGGTTTCATTTGCGACTAAAAGGTTTAATTAAAGATGAAAGCATGCGTTCTTTTGGTCGAAGGGTAGGGATAAGCGATACAACTATTAGAAAATACTTAAGCGGCGAAACTGAACCTACATTAAGTCGATTAGTCTCTTTAGCTGAAAATTGTGATGTTAACCTTGAATGGCTTGCCACTGGAAAAGAAGCAAAACAAACAAGTGTACAAGGGATGCTACAAAAAGATGCTCCTTGCGATTGTTCGAGTATTGAGATAGAAGAGTTTAATCAATCATTTATACTAATACCTAGTTATCAAGTTTCAGTAAGCACTGGTTATGGGGCATTAAATGATGATGAGCCTGCAAAAAGACAGTTAGCCTTTCCCAACGAGTGGCTAAGGCGTAGAAACCTTACTGCTTGTGATTTAGCCGTTGTATTTGCTATAGGTGAGTCAATGGAACCGACCATAAATAACGGCAATACTGTTTTAGTCGATTTGTCAGACACTAAATTAAAAGATAGTTCTATTTATGTTTTGCGTTTTGGTGAAAATTTGTTTGCTAAACGTCTACAACAGCGCTTCGACGGTTCTGTGTGCTTAAAAAGCGATAATAAAGAATATGATGATCAAATAGTAAAACCAGATGAACTAGAGCAATTAGCTATCATTGGCAAAGTGGTTTGGATTGGTAAAGATCTTTATTGAAGAAATTAGCCTAGGCAATGTTTACTAGGCTTTTGAGTTTTACATTTTGCGCGCACGAATTTTAAATATCTTCCGCTTTTTTACATTTCATTAAATGGTCTTTAAATTTTCTTTAAACTTAACAAATGCATTTAAATAAGGGTGTCCAAGATATTCCCGCAAGATTTCACATTATCCCGATTATTTACATTCTTAACTCCTTCCTACAATTCTCTTTTTCAAAGTCAGCACCTATCATTTTGCAATCTGAAATAGCTGAATGTGGCCTAGCCTCAGTGGCTATGGTTGCTAGTTTTCATGGTCATCAACTTGATATGGCAGCCATGCGAAAACGCTTTTCTGCTAGCTTAAAAGGCATGAACCTTCAACAACTTATTGAGTTGGGTGATAGCTTGGGATTGGCTAGTCGAGCGCTACAATGCCCTATAGATGAAGTAGATAAGCTAGCTACTCCTTGTGTTTTACATTGGGATTTAAACCATTTTGTAGTGTTGACTCAAGCTTCTGGAAAAGGAAAATTTGCTAAGTTCTCTATAAATGATCCCGCAGTAGGGAAGCTCACATTAACTGCTGAAGAATTTAGTCAACATTTTACAGGTATTTGTTTAGAGTTAACTCCAACCAGTAAATTTGAAGTAAAAGAAGAGCAAGCTAAAATGAAGTTCACTCAATTGTGGAATTCAATGTCTGGCTTAAAAGCAGGACTTTTCAAATTAATAGGCTTGTCTCTTGTATTGCAGTTATTTACTTTAATGACCCCTTATTATATGCAGTGGGTAGTTGACGAGGTTTTAATTAGTTTTGATGAACCATTACTGACTGTATTGGCTATTGGCTATTGGTTTTGCTTTAATTGCTGTTATTTCTGTGGTAACTAATGCCGTGCGAAGTTGGTTAATATTACGCCTTTCTAGCTTACTTAATATGCAAATGGGTGTAAACTTACTTAGGCATTTATTACGCTTGCCGATGAACTATTTTGAGTCTCGTCATATCGGTGACATAGTTTCTCGCTTTGGTTCTCTTGCTCAAATACGCGAACGTATTACCACGGGCTTTGTTGAAACACTGGTCGATGGTGTGATGGCTATTACCGTACTTATCATGATGGCTTTGTATTCTTTAAAACTTACCGCAGTGGTACTTGGCGCAATAGCGTTATATACCATAGTGCGTTTAGCCTTGTATCGTCCACTTCATCAAGCTACAGAAGAGATGATTCAAAACTCAGCGAAAGAGCAATCAAACTTTTTAGAAAATATTCGCGGCATGCAAACCATTAAACTGTTTGGTAACGAATCACAACGACAAGGAGTTTGGCAAAATCGTTATGCTGAAGTAATTAATAGTGAAATCCGTTTAGGTCGTTTAAATATCAGTTTTGATTCGTTTAATAAACTGTTATTTGGTTTAGAAAATGTCTTAGTGATTTATTTTGCTGCGATTATGGTGATGGCAAATACTTTATCCGTTGGTATGGTATTGGCTTTTATCGCATACAAAGGTCAATTAACTGATAGGTTTGCCAACCTTATTGAGCAAATAATTCAATTTAAAATGATGCGTTTACACCTTGACCGTATTGCAGATATTGCCTTAACTGAGCAAGAGGCTAATAGAGAAGGTGACGCTACTTTTTCAAATAGTGAAGGTCAAGAGCCAACAGGTCAATTAACGCTTGAAAATATCTGTTTTAGCTACAGTGATGAGCAATCGCCAATTTTAAATAATGTTAATTTAACGCTTGAGGCCAGTGAATCTATTGCTATAACTGGCCCGTCAGCGGGTTGTGTGGCGGAAGTGACAAATTTGTAAGGTCGTGGTCTAAGCCATTATAATAGTTCAATTAAACGTAGGTTATTATGGACGAGTAACAATACCT
>JABSOJ010000013.1 GCA_013216005.1 Alteromonadaceae bacterium
TATAGGTTTGAACTCATGTAAATTAACAGAAAACATTGTTGAACTGTAACCCTAATTTAGCCTATATGGTCGGTGCCTAGGTTACTTTACATTTTATATATTTTTACTTATTGTATAATAAAAAAAGCTAATGAATTCATTGTCTTTTGTTTGCTGGTGTAAATATTGCAATTAGTAGTGATTATTGATTCTTTCGTGCAATTCAAAGTGTTATAGGTTGGTATGAAACAAGTTAAACGGAAAGCGGGCATTACCGCAAACATGGAAATTAAAACCAGTCGTCGAGGGTTATTCAAAAAAGCTGCTATTGGGGTTCCAATAGTTATGACGCTTGCTAATCGACCAGCATACGGTGCCGTATGTTCTATTTCTGGTTTTCAATCAGTTAACCCGTCTGGTGTGAAAATTATAGATGGAAGTTGTGGAGGTTTTAGCCCTAGGGGTTGGACGCACCCTGACGAAGGAGGTGGCGCCACAGATGGCAGTCGCAAAGATTGGTATGACGCAGGTTATAACCCTAACCCTAGAATTTCTGAAGAAAGTGGTCGTAAAAAAAAGCGTAAAAAAGCTAGAACAAGCAATGCCACTGGCGATCCATTAGGTACACTATTTTCTGATCGAAGAGCTTTCGGTAAACGTGCTCCTGGGTATCCTTCAGATGCTACACTGCACGATATACTTATTGCAGGCAATGGCACTCTCGTATGGCATGCAATCGCTAATTTCTTAAATGCCGGTTTATTTGTTAATTATCGCCTTAGTCAACTTGATGTTGTTGGTTTATATTGGGCATATGTTGATTTAGATGATGAGTATACAACAGATAGTGGCACTGTAATAAACATGGCTATAGTTGAACAAAATACTGGTGGCTTACAATCGTTTTTTGATCAATACCATTAAATGTTTACTCACTGTGTTTGATGATTTAGTTAAATGACTCAGTTTTATAAATTAAATACAAAAAATAAAATACATCACTACTTTTGTAATTCTGAAGTAGTGGTCTATATTGTTAATAGTAAGGAAACACTCTTGTTATCGTCCTATATGGCGGTAATATTTCGTTGTTTGGTTACTAAGGAAAATAATCTTCAATATTCTCAAGAAGTGCTTATAGATTTGTGCAATTTGGATCAGGAAGTCAGTAAAGAGAAAAGTATTATTAATGATACAGATTTACACCATCATTTTGATGAATGTCTGGCAAAACTGGTTAATTTACAATTAATTGAGTCTGTTTAGTGATTTTAAAAGAATACTCCCCCAAAGAAATAAAAAAGTTATTAATATCCTCTGGTTTGTCCTTTCGAGTTGGTCGTTTTACGGTTAATTTAAAGTCAAATATTTCAAATGTAATAAAGGGGATAAGTAAGCTTTATGCGGAAAGTGAAATCATTTCGCAGCCTTGTGATTTTTCGGTTACATTGAATCGCTCTACGGGTATTCGTTCATTTGTTAAACCTCAAGCACATTTTTCATTTAATGGTATTGAACCTTTTTCCCCTTTGCCTGTTTCCCAGGCATTTCCATTATTTGAGTGGGGTTCAAATTGGTGTGTAACCAATCATTGTCATCAATATTTAGTTATTCATGCGGCTGTTGTTGAAAAGAATGGATTTGCTTTAATATTACCCGGGCAATCAGGTTCAGGTAAAAGTACCCTGTGTGCTGCTTTGGTTACAATTGGGGGATGGCGTTTGTTATCAGATGAGTTAACGATGCTTCGTCTGGATGATCTGAAAGTAGTACCTAACCCAAGGCCAATTAGCTTAAAAAATCAGTCAATTGATATCGTAAAATCGATATCTGATCAGAATAAATTCAGTTCAGTCGTTAAAGACACTATTAAAGGGACAGTTGCACATTTATGTCCGCCAAAACAGGATGTACTCGATTTTGATGTTCTAGCCACGCCTGCTTTAATTGTTTATCCAAAATATCAAAAAGATTCAGAATGCTACTTGCAAGAGTTATCGAAAGGTGAAAGTTTTATTCGGTTAGCTGATCACTCTTTTAATTATTCAATATTAGGTCTTGAAGGTTTTGAAATCTTATCAAAGTTACATGATAAGGTTGAGTGCTATGAATATTGTTATGATGGCGACTTTAAAGAGGCACTAAATTTAATGGATTCTTTGTTACCCTCATGAAAAGTTCAAATGTATTAGTTAAATTTTTAATTACTCCGATAATTGTTAATCGTTGGTCTCAAAAGGAATGGCAGCAATTAATACAGCAGGCATATGTCACTAACTTAATGGCTCGGGTTCATTTTATTCTGAATGACAACAAGCTGATTAAGTATGTACCGAACAATGTTGAATGGCATTTCACATCAGCACATAAAGTTTATCTTGCACATCAACAAGACGTTTTAAATGAAGTGTCGGTTATTTGCAATGCCCTGAAATTGGCAAATATAGCACCGGTATTCTTAAAAGGAACAGCCTATTTATTAGCTGATGATAAATGTAATCAAGGTAGATTATTTTCAGATGTAGATATTTTTGTTATTAAATCTGAATTGGATTCGACCGAAAAAATGCTGCATTGGAATGGTTGGGTGGGTGAAGAGGTAGATCAACATGATGAGAAGTATTATCGTGATTGGATGCATGAAATACCTCCTATGACTAATACTAAAACACATATGACAATTGATGTTCATCATAACTTGGTTCCGCTAGTAAGCAGGATTAAATTAAATAGCGACAAATTGTTAGAAACTATTGAGACTGTAGGGGATTATAAAATACTATCAATGGAAGATAGGATCCTTCACAGCGCGGTACATTTGTTACTTGATGGTGAATTTAATCAAGGATTCAGGGATCTCCATGATCTATATTTACTTATTTCTGATGGCTTATCTGTAAATAAAGATTTTTTAGTTGTTCTATATACAAGATCTCAACAACTTGGTTTTGAATTGATCCTTTATTATTGTCTTAGTCTAATGTCTATAGTTTTTAACTTGGATGTTGATACACGAGTAACGAAAGAATTTGAAAAAAACATCAAGTCACCTCTGACCGCAAAATTAGTTTTAAAACTGTTTTGTCAGGTGTTAAATCCTACAGAAAAACTAATAAAGTCTTATAAATACAGAATTTCATTGTTCATGTTATTTATTCGATCACATTGGATAAAAATGCCGTTTCAAATGCTCATTCCCCACTTGTTATACAAAGCGTTTATTACACCCTATAATGAGTGGAAGAAAGCCCAAAAACAGAATGAAGAGCATAACTAACCCAACTCGGGATGGGCTTTAACTAGTGCAAGAGTCGTAAAAATTGTTGTAGGTTTTAGTTATAACTCATATGATAGTTACCTAAATACATCTGCTGGTTCAATACGTTGGAATTACTCGGTTTATTTGGTTATATCTTTGCAAGTTGTGCATATTTTATATTTATCCTCCTGTTATTGGCGGCTCGCAATCGCACTGTGTCTGGAACTCTGGTTTTATTGGCGAGCTCAGCTGCTTTAGCTTCTTTTACTACTGGAATTTTCCAGTTGGAACATCAGTCGTTAATTAAAACAATTTTAGTCTTTGAAACACTGAAATGCTTATTTTGGTCGTTGATCATTTTAGCAACACGTGCAGGTGTACAAACGCTCAAAGACCTCTTCAACAGTACCGCTATTAAGCAATATCTTTCTATCTGGACATTCATTACTCTGGCTAGTTGGTATAGTGCAATTTACGTTGAAGGTGGTACTAAATTCCTATTTATGCTGTTTCTGGTCCTTAATTTATGGGCTTTGGTTATGTTGGAACAGCTCTACCGTAACGCTGAGCTTAAGTCCAGATGGGCGTTAAAACCTTTCGTTATTGCCTTAGGCACTGTTTTTGTTTTTGATTTCATAATGTTTGCTCAAGCATCAATGCTTAATCAACTGGATTTTAATTTTTGGTATATACGTTCCATTATAGGTGCCGCCAGTGTACCTTTTTTGTTAGTAAGCACCAGAAGGATGAAAGATTGGTCAGTAAATATTTTCATCTCCCGGGATGTGGTGTTTTACAGCTCAATGTTGTTGATTTCCGGATTGTATTTATTAGTAATGGCTTTCGCTGGTTTTGTGCTTAATTATTTTGGTGGCGAATGGGGCATTAATTTAAGCGTTGTTTTTTTAGTGATGGGTAGTATTGTATTAGCCGTATTATTGATCACTGAAAGGTTACGTAGAGAGGTTAAGGTATTTATTACTAAACATTTTTTTGCAAATAAATATGATTATCGTTTTGAATGGCTGAAGCTTATAGAAAAACTTGAAATTTGCGAAAGTGGTGATTTTTACCAAACAGCACTGAATGCTATCAGATCAACGATGAATATTCCCACAGGGATTATTGTAAAAAAACAAAATTTGGGCCGTTATGAAATTGCCTATAGTAAAGGAATAATTCCTGACCATTGTTTGTTTAGCCAGCTGAAAAATATTGAGCAATTTTGTCAGGAGAGAAATTGGATCATAGATATACGTGAATATGAGAAGTTTGAAAATAGTTATTTAGACTTAACTATTGATAGCGATATTTTTGCACAGTTCAATATATCTATTATTGTACCAATTGTTATAGGGGGTAATTTGTATGGCTTTTTTCTCTTATCTTCACCTATAGCTGAAAAGAGGTTATTGAATTGGGAAGATCGTGATTTACTCTCGGCTATTTCTAATCAGTTAAGTCATTATTTATCGCTAAATGAAGCGAATGATAAAATAGCAGAATCTAAGCAGTTTGATGCATTTAACCGTATGTCTGCTTTTTTAGTACATGATTTAAAAAACGTACAAGCACAATTGACCTTAATTAGTAGTAATGCCAAAAAACATCGTGATAATCCGGAGTTTGTTGATGATGCATTTGAAACTATTGAATCTGCTACTGCAAGATTAGATCGGGTGTTAACCCAACTACGTAATAAAACAGTTGTTGAAACTGAGCATAAAAAGATTAACATTAATGAATTGCTCGAAACAGTTGTTGAACAACGTAATATTGATTTTCCTAAAGTTGAATTAGCATTGGAACAACCAATTGAAATGTTCATTGAACAGGAAACGTTTAGTGCGGTGATCAGTCACTTAATTCAAAATGCGCAGGAAGCGACAAGTGGTGATGGATGGGTTAAGATAAAAGTATCATTTTTTGATGAGCGGTTGAATATAGCCATAGCGGATAATGGTTGTGGTATGTCAAAAAGTTTTATTGCAGAAAGGTTATTTAAGCCATTTGATACGACTAAAGGAAATGCTGGTATGGGTATTGGCGTCTTTGAAGCAAAGCAATTTATTGAAAGTTTGGGTGGCAGTATACAAGTAATAAGTTTTGAAGATAAAGGAACGAGTTTTCATTTATCAATACCAAATACAAATTGAATATAGGTATTGATATAACAATTAATAATGTACTACTGGATGAATAGAGTTAATGGAAAAATTACTAATAGTTGATGATGATCTTGGTATTCAAAAACAATTAAAATGGAGCTTTACTGATTATGAGGTTGTGCTGGCGGCAGACCGTGAAAGCGCTATCACTGCTGTACGTCGTCACGAACCTAAGGTAGTTACATTAGATTTAGGTTTACCGCCGGATCCAAGCAATGCCTCTGAGGGGTTAGCTGCATTAAAAGAAATACTGGTTATTGCCCCTTTTACTAAAGTTATTGTTATAACCGGTAGTGATGATAGGGCACATGCATTACAGGCGATAGAAATAGGTGCTTATGATTTTTATCAAAAACCTGTCGATTCTGACGTTATTAATACCATTGTTTCACGAGCATATAGCGTATCCAGGATTGAAGCTGAGAATAGGGCATTAAGGTCAGTTTATAGTGCTGACAGTGGCATTATTGGTAGTAGTGAGGCAATTTCCAGGTTGCAAAGTATGGTGCAGCGTATTGCACCAACCAATATTACCGCTTTATTGTTAGGTGAAAGTGGCACAGGTAAAGAAGTTACCGCAAATGCTGTGCATTCACTAAGCGATCGTAAGAAAAAGCCTTTTATTGCAATTAACTGTGCCTCGATACCAGAAACTTTATTGGAAAGTGAATTCTTTGGTTATGAAAAAGGGGCTTTTACGGGAGCTCATAAAACAACTAAAGGTAAAATTGAATGTGCTGAAGGTGGAACCTTATTTCTTGATGAAATAGGTGATATGCCTTATAACTTGCAGGCTAAGTTGTTGCGCTTTTTACAAGAAAAAGTGATTGAACGATTGGGTGGACGTCAAGAAATTCCCGTTGATGTCAGAGTTGTTTGTGCGACGAATCAAAATTTGGAAGAGATGGTTAAAGAAAAAACTTTTCGTGAAGATTTGTTTTATCGAGTCAGTGAAATAACGTTGAATATTCCACCACTTAGGGATCGGGACGAAGATGTGATCATTCTTGCACAATTTTTCCTTCAGAAATATGCCTTGGAATATAAACGCAATATTAAAACTTTTTCTGAAGATGGACTTAGTGCAATAAAAGCACATCGTTGGCCTGGTAACATTCGAGAATTACAAAATAAGATAAAAAGTTCGGTTATTATGGCTACTGGAACCCAAGTTACAGCGTTTGATTTAGGCTTTTTTGATCATGAAAATAACGATTATGAACTTTCCCTCAATTTGCGCGCAGTAAGAGAACAGGCGGAAACATTAGCTATTCAAAAAGCTTATGCATTAAGTGAAGGAAATATGTCGAAAGCTGCTGATTTATTAGGTATAACGCGACCAACATTATATTCATTGATTGATAAATATTCTTTGAATATTAATTGATGTTTTTTAGCTGGCTTCAACTTATAATTGGTTCTTAAACCATTGGGAAGTTGAAGCTTGTTTATATAAATTATTTTTTCACGTTACTCTCTGCAAATTCACGATTTTTTTCTTTAAGCAATTTATCAACATATCGTGTCATTTTGATCTTTTCTTTTATCGTAGTTTCAAGTATATCTTCGATTTCACGTAAAACTTCCCGAATATTTTCTATGTGTTCAGACGTGTTAACAACCACCTGTTTTTTCGGTTCTATATTTTGTAATTGTTGAGAAGTTAAAGAGCCGGTGAGCTCTAATTTCATTTCTTCAGCTACTTCATTTACTGCATCACTATTAATAATTTTTAGCTCTTCTAAAAAGGCAAATAATAATAATCGGTCAACAAAGATATTGATTTTTCTAGGTACGCCCAAGGTTTTTTCATGAATTAGCTTAAGAGCATTCTCAGAAAATAGCTCATTATTAGTGCCATTTGCTTGCTGGAGGCGGTACAAAATGTATTCTTTAACTTCTTCACAGCTTAAAGGTTTTAAATGAGCAGAAGCAATAATTCGCTGTCGAAATTGTTCCATATCAGGCGCTTGAATTATTTCTTTCAGTTCCTCTTGTCCCAGTAAAAAGCTTTGGATTAAAGGTTTGTTGTCCAGTTGAAAATTAGATAACATCCTTAATTCTTCAACTGTTTCAGCGGGCAAGTTTTGTGCTTCATCAACCAATATCAAAGCACGTTTGCCCTGTTGATTTAGGCTTATTAAGTATTGTTCAATATGCTGTAATAATTCGGCTTTACTGCCTCGTTCAACATGAATTTTGAATTCAGCAGCAATAAGTTCAAGTAGTTCTTGTGGGTTTAGCTTTGTCGTGACAATTTGGGCGGCAACAATATTTGTATCGCCTAAATTGCTAAGTAAGTTGCGTGCAATTGTTGTTTTCCCTGTCCCTATTGGACCCGTTATTACAATAAAACCTTCACCTTGGTCTAAGCCATATTGAAGGTACGATAGAGCTCTCTGATGGTGAGCAGAAGCAAAAAAGAAACGGGGATCCGGACTTAATTGAAAAGGACGTTCGCTAAAGCCGTAATATTCTTCATACATGTTAAAAATCTTTCTTTATAGTAATTGTTGCGCGTGCCTCAGAATAAGTACGTAAAGTATTACTTGATACTCTATCAAGGTATTGCAGGGTAAAGTTTGAAGATAAAGAACGACCTATTTTTCTAGAATAAGTTGAGGAAAAAGTACGATAATCATCTTTCTGTCCCTGAGTATCTACATGCTCTTTATTGAATTCATTATGATTAAATTTGATATTAAATCTAAGTTCACTCTTGCCACTGAGCTTTCTGGAAAGAGCAAAGCTTGCAGTTAAGATATTATCAATTATACCCGTACTCAGGCTTTCTCTCTCAGAATGAGTGGCTGATAAAGTAAAAGTGGTTCTTGCTAGGGATAAGGTAGACTTCAAACTTAATGATTTGCTCAATGAAAATTCATTAGATTCTATCAATACCAGATCAAATAAAGAAACCAAGTTGAAATTTTCAATATCAATAGTACTATTGTTACCTGCTATACATTGGGTAATATCATCTTCAGTTTCAATTGGACACCAATAATTTCCCAAAGCGACTCGCTGATAATTATTGCGATCAAAGGCGTTTATTGTTTCGGCATAAGAAATTTCATTTGTTAAGCGTTTCGTTTTATGAGAAAACTGTAAATTAAAGGAATTACCAAAAAATCTGCGACTGTAATCCGCATTTAATGAGGTATTATTTGAAGGTTGCCAATTGATATTAGCCGAGAGATAATCGTTGCTAGATTCTTCTTCATTGTCTATATAGTTATAAGAGGAATCTATGAATAAGTGTGGGCTTAATTGCCATCTTATTCCTGGGCCCCAAGACGACATTGCATTACTGCCTGAAGCGATATTACCGTCAGAATCTTCATTGAAATAACGAATAAATGGGGTTAAATTCATTGGTGTTAAAAAACCTATCAATACTTCAGTATCGTACATACGACCGGTTAAATTTAAATTTTTTCTTTCAGTATAATTGGCTTTTATCAGCCAAAACATATTATTAAAAGATTGATTGTTTGTTGTTTTTATTGAGGCTGAATAACCGCTACTTTCGCCAATATTATCATCTGAATCAAGTGTGTTATATATGATACTGGAATGAAAGGAAAGTTTTGAGTTGTCAATATTGTATAGAAGCCCTGTTTGTTTGTCTCTCGTTTGTACAGTATCACTGGAAACTAAATCAGCAAGACTGTTATTAGCGTTATTTTTATTAACATTGGCAATTTTTACGCTTGCTATAATTACAGGGCCATCTGTCCATAATAAATATTTCCCCTGTCCATTTAAACTACTAAAATCATTATTTAAATCGTGATCATGACTGTAAGTGGCATAAGTAGTAGAGCTCTGTAAAGAAAAATCTGCCATTCTGGATACAAACTGGGTATCTATTGAAAAACTGGTTTGACTGACATAGCTCTGAATTTTGGCATTTTTTAACAACTCAACATTATCGGTATGAATGCCTTCTATTTTTATATAGGGGTCAAAAGTCCACTCATTCGCTTCAAGTTGAAGCGTAAGCGTACAAATGATTAAGGTACAAAACTGTTTATTTATCTTTTGAACTATATTCATAGCCATAGCCGTAGTGACCATAGGAGTCCTTTGTTGATTTTAGTGTTTTGTTAATCACTATGCCGATTGCTATTTCTTCATTTAATTGTCGGGTTGCTTTTTTAACAAGTTCAAGTTTGGTTTTAGATTCTTCAACAACAATAATTGCTTGACCCATCAGGTGAGATAATATCGGTGTTTCTGTAACACCAAGAATAGGAGGACAATCAAAAATAACGACTCGATTCGGGTATCTTTCTGCTAATTCGTTTGCTAAAGAAAACATCCTGTCACTGGCCAATAATTCATTGGTCAAAGTATGTGGTACACCTGCAGGGATGATTTTTAAATTAGGGATGTTTGTGCTGTAAATTATCTCACCTAAAGAATCGATTTCAGAGAGCAAATATTCGAGTAAACCTCGCTTCGGACCAAAACCTAACTCATGATTCAAACTAGGACGTAATACATCGGCATCAATAAGTAATACAGTCTTGTCTTGTTCAAGCGCTATACTTAAGGCCAAATTGATCGCAATAAAGGTTTTACCTTCGTCGGGCGTAGAACTAGATACCATGATCAAATTACTATTTTTCAGTGTCTTAGATGCGGGGCCAAAAGCATTATGTAATAATTTTCGTTTAATTGTACGAAATTCTTCTTGCGTTTGCTTTCTGATAGTAGGATCAAATATAAACCCCCTCTCTACCAGACTTTTTCCATCTAATTTAATGTCTACAGTGAAATTTTCATCTGTGTTAAGTTCTACTTGAGTGTTTTTAAATAAATATTGCCCTCTTGAAGTTGATCCTTTCCTTATTTTTTCTTTAGTTTGTTGTTCACTTACCGATTTAGCACTGGTTTGGACACCTGCGTTGTGTGTTTCTTTTTTAGCTTTTTCTTGTCTAGCTTTTTTTAGTTTTGCTAATGCTTTTTCAATGGTACTCATTATTTAAAATATCCTATTTAATGGTGCCTGAACTAAATCGGGAAATAAAAAATAGCTGATGAAAACAGTCAATACACCTACAAGTAAAATGTTAGAGAATATAAATAAAATAGTTTTCCTCCTTTGCCAACGATGTAGACCTAAATTTTCATTGGCAGAGACTATGCCGAACACAGGAATACCCGTTGCCTTAGATACTTGGCTACCGGAAGTGACAACAGGAATTATTTGACTCATGCCTAAAGAAATGCCGACCCCCGCTCCGAAACCAACAATCAAAATGGCGATAAAGTATAATGTTCTTGGTGGGCCTGTGGGATGTGTTGCAGCCCGTGGAGGATCCATTACACGAAATTGTATGCTATCAGCGGTTTGATCTGCTTGTTGTGCAAGTTGAGCCGTTTCGTTTCGTATCAGTAACTGTTCGTATTTATCTTTTGTAATTATATAACCACGGTTTAATCCGGCTAATTCAGCTTCAATCTCGGGTAAAATGTGAATTTTACTTTTTAATTCTTTAACTCTGTTTTGATAGTTTTCGGCACGAATATTTAAGGAGGCAACCTGATTTTCTAATTGATTAACTTGTGTTTGAACTTCTTGCATTACAGGGTTTTGATTTATAGGTGATGCAATGGATTGAGCATCATTAGTAGAAGCCAGATATTTTTCAATTTCCTGGGTACGTTGTTTATTTAAAGAGTCCAGCCGTTTATTTACCTCTCTAACATCGGGATGTTTGTCAGTATATTTTAATTCTAATGAATCTAAAATCATTTCAAGCTCAGTAATTCGCTTGTCATATGTGGTTTGAATGCTGTTATTACTGGTTATTTTATCGTTTTTATTGTTTGTTGAAATGGTATGTTTGGATAACTGTGCTTTAGCTGAATTCAGGCGTGTTTCAGTTTCCAGTAATTCCAGTTCTAGGTTTTCCAGTTGTTTGATTGATGTATTAAGTTGTGCGTAAAATCCACCCGACTGACTGGGCAACATTTCACTGTATTTTTGTTTAAAATCTGTTACACGAGATTCTGCTGCTGATAGTCGATCTTCATATTCACTTATTTGAGTACTAAGAAACTTTTGTGCGTTATCGGAATCATTTCGTGTTTCCCCTAAAGTATTCTCCATAAACACGGTTAGCGTAGATTGCACTATATTTTTAGCCATTTCAGGATCACGATCAGCAATCGCTAAAGTATAAATATTTTCTCTGCCAGCAGTTGAAATTTTAATTCTGTTTTTTAAACTCCTTATTATTCCTTCATATTGTTCATTGTTACTGGCTTGGATATCAAGATCTGTCATTCTGGAAATACGTTCTAAATTTGGTCGACTTAATAAGGTTTTTATCATGAGACGTATTTGAATATCAGGCTTGGTTTCTACGGTCAGTCCTCGAAGTAATGGACGTAATAAGGATTGTGTATCTACATACACTTTAGCTTGAGACTGATATATATTGGGCATTTGCGCAACCATATACCAGCCAATAGGACAAATAATCCACGTCGATATCATAATATATCGACGTTTGATCCAAATTCCTTTTAGGTAATCTATTATCTGTTCAAGTATTTCTTGCATTCACGACCTCTGTAACAGGCTGATAAGATATTATTATTGTAAAAATTATTTTTAGATCGAAGCTTGTTTCGAAACATTGATAAAAACACTAATATAATTGTCGATAAATTTTTTATTTATCAACTTAAAACCACGCTTCTGGGATAATAATAATATCGCCGGGTAACATATCGACATTCGCACTTATTTCGCCATCTTTAATTAAGTCTTCGATATATATTTCATACTGCTTTTGTTTGCCACTTTCAACTCGCACTATTACCGCATTGTTTCCATCGGCAAATTCAGTTAACCCGCCAACTCTTATCATTACATCAAGTAGGGTCATATTTTGAGTGTAATTAATCGCCATTGGTTGAGATGCTTCGCCTATCACGCGTATTTGTTCACTGAATGGACCAACAAAGTTATTCACAGTAACTGTTACCACTGGATCTTTCAGGTAAGTCCCTAAAATTTCTTCTACCGAACGAGCAAGTTCTGTGGGGGTTTTACCGGATACAGGAATATCTTCAACAAGTGAAGTGGTGATCATTCCGTCGGGGCGTACTACAAATGAGCCTGAAACTTCTGCGTTTCGCCAAACAAATATATTAAGTACATCACCAGGACCAATAAGATATTTATATGAACTCGTATCAGTGGTATTTGATGCATGTATGGTTGCACTAGGCAGGGTGGGGCTACTACATCCTGTTATAAATTGTGTTAGCATTAACAAGACTAGTATTGTTATTTTGTTGGTAAAATGTTTTTCCATGGTAATGACCTTTTTACAACTGAATTTTATAGTTATTCTAAGCTATCAGATTGTATGTGATTTTTATAGTTGTTGCACATTATTTATGTGGATTAATCCATGTTCTACGGGTTTAAAAGCTAGGCATAGCTTTACATTTAGTGGTTGATCGCTTCTAATAGCTATTTCAATATGTAAAGAATGATTCTCATAAATATCTATCTTGTATGTACTTTGATAAAATAATAAAAATAATTAGTCTGTTACCACCCTATCCCAAGTGAACGCTAAAGGAATATTTACTATTTATGTCTATCTTAAAATTTCGTGATCTATCATTAGGTAGTAAGTCTCTTGTCATTATAGAATTAATTTCCTTTGCGGGAGCTTTGTTCTTAGCTGTCTATATTAATACCTTATTTTCTTTTATTGAGCAAACACCGTTATCATCAAATATTCTTTTTATCTATGCTTTAATATTTGCATTGGCCGTGCAACTTTCATCACTTGCTTTAGGATTATATAACACTAAATTACGGGAAAATTTCCGCGGTGTTTTTCGTCGATTATTAATGTCGGTTGCCATTGGCTTTTTTATTATGGCATTGATAAATCCATTTTACGCAGAAGAATCTTTAGCGATTGAAATTTTGGCTGTGACTGCTGTTATTTATCTTATTTTTATGAGCGGCTTTCGTTATTTCATTTTGCAAGTCGACTTTTTTGGATATAGTAAACGAACTGTCTTAGTTTTAGGATCGGGAGATCGTGCTTCAATTATTGAAAAACGTATGCGCCGTGATGTTGATAGACAAGGTTTTCATTTGCATGGTTTTGTCGTCATGGCTGGCGATGCAGTCAACGGAATTGAAAGAGAAACACGTATTACCCTAGATGGCTCTTTAGTTAATTATGCGTTAGAGCACAATATAGATGAAATAGTAGTTGCCAGTGATGAACGTCGAAATAATTTGCCTGTTGATGAATTGTTTGCATGTAAAATTCGCGGGATAGCAATTACTGAAATATTAGATTTTATTGAACGTGAAACAGCACAAATTGCCGTTAATTTAATCTATCCGAGTTGGGTTATTTATTCAAATGGCTTTGTTTCATCTAATGATTTAAGAAATACGTTAGATTGGATCTTTAATGCGGTAATAGCGATATTGTTATTAGCCTTAACATGGCCAGTGATGTTGATTACGGTGATATTAATTAAAATTGAAGACGGTAAGTCAGCGCCTGTTTTTTATTTGCAAGAACGTGTTGGTTTAGATGGTCAGGCATTTCAAATATATAAGTTTCGGAGTATGAAAATTGATGCCGAAAAAAATGGTGCACAAATGGCGTCTGAAAATGATAATAGAATTACGAAAATAGGTAACTTTTTACGGAAATATCGTATTGATGAGTTACCGCAAATTCTTAATGTATTGTTAGGCGAAATGGGTTTTGTTGGTCCACGTCCAGAAAGACCTGAATTTGTTCAGCAATTAATAAAATCTATACCATACTATAATGAGCGTCATAATGTTAAACCAGGGTTAACAGGTTGGGCACAACTTAAATATCCTTATGGCGCTACTCAGGAAGATTCTTTGGAAAAGCTCAAATACGATTTGTATTATATTAAACATCGTAGTTTTTTGTTGGATTTACTGATTTTAATACGTACAGTTGAAATCGTTTTGTTTGGTAAAGGTAGATAATTTTCACTTTAAAGTAAGGTAGATAATTTTCACTTTAAAGTAAGGTAGGTGATTTTAAGTAAAATAATAGCGTTGGATGTATATGTAACTAAACAACATGGAAAAGGAATTTCAGAATTAAGCTAAGTTTGTCAAGGGGATGAACAAGGCACAATACGAATGTAATGGTTCTCTGCAGTATTTCTAATTTGTTTAGGCAAGATTTTTAAAATTAATAAGTAAAAGGAAGCTTCTTATAATGTCTAATTATTATCCAGTTATTTTATGTGGTGGCAGTGGTACTCGTTTATGGCCATTGTCACGTAAACAACACCCAAAACAATTTATAAAGTTGTTTAACGACCATAGTTTGTTGCAAAACACTATTTTTCGTCTACCTGAAGATACTCAAGCACCTATTTTTATTTGTAATAAAGAACACCGCTTTATTGTTGCCGAACAAACACGTGAAATTAAAATTGTTCCCAAAGGCATCATACTTGAACCTGTTGGGCGAAATACTGCCCCCGCAATCGCTCTTGCAGCTTTTAAAGCAATGAATGACAACCCCGATGCCGTATTACTCATTTTACCGTCTGATCAAAATATACTCGATGTTAATGCTTTTAGAACCGCTATTGATGAAGCGCATAAATTAGCTTTAAAAGATAAATTAGTAACTTTTGGTATTGTACCGACGGAGCCTCACACGGGTTATGGTTATATAAAAAGAGGCAGTGAAATTTCGAGTAATTCAAATCATTATAATGTCAGTGAGTTTGTTGAAAAACCCGACGTTGATATCGCTAAAGGCTATGTTGAATCAGGTGACTATTATTGGAATAGCGGTATGTTTGTTTTTAAAGCAAATACTTATTTAGCTGAACTCAAAAAATTCCGACCAGATATATATTATGCTTGCGCATTAGCAATTAAAAATGTTAAACACGATAGTGATTTTGTGAAAATCGATGCAGAAGCTTTTGCTGCGTGTCCTAATGAATCTGTTGATTATGCAGTAATGGAGCATTCAACAAATGCAGCTGTAGTACCTTTAGCTGCAGGGTGGAGTGATGTCGGTTCCTGGTCTTCATTGTGGCAAGAGTCTGAGAAAGATGAAAATAATAATGCGGTAAAAGGAGATGTTATTACGGAATCTACCCGTAATAGTTTCATCCTTTCATCGGGTAAGTTGGTGGCAACTATTGGTCTGGATAATGTTGTTATAGTTGAAACCCCTGATGCCATACTAGTCGCAGACAAAGATAAAGTTCAATCTGTTAAACGTATAGTCTCAAAACTTGAAACTGCTCAAAGAACTGAACATATACACAACAGAGCAGTGTACCGTCCCTGGGGGCGTTTTGATTCAATTGATATGGCTGAACGTTTTCAAGTGAAAAGGATCACAGTAAAACCAGGCGCTAAACTTTCAGTACAAAAGCATCATCATAGATCAGAGCATTGGATAGTTGTTTTAGGTACTGCAAAAGTTAGAAATGGTGACAGGGAATTTTTATTAACTGAAAACGAATCAACTTATATCCCCATTGGGACAATTCATAGCCTTGAAAATCCAGGAAAAGTACCACTGGAATTAATTGAAGTGCAGTCGGGTTCATATTTAGGTGAGGACGATATTATAAGGTATGAAGATAAATATGGCCGGGGTGACGATAAGTGAAAAAATTAACCTGTTTTAAGGCTTATGATATTCGAGGGCAATTAGGTACAGAGTTGACCGAAGATATTGTTTATCGTATTGGTCGGGCGACGGGTCAATTTTTATCCGAACACTTTACATCCGAACACTTTACATCGGAACATTATACATATGAACACTACACATCCAAACACTATACATCTGAAAATAAGACTTCTTCCATAGATAAACATACCAAAAAAGAAGAAATGCCAACAGTCATTGTTGGCGGTGATATTCGTTTATCAACCCCTGAATTGAAAGCCTCTTTAACATCGGGTTTACTTGATTCAGGGTGTAATGTGATTGATATTGGCTTGTGTGGCACTGAAGAAATTTATTTTGCTACCGCACATCTCAAAGCAAGTGGCGGTATTGTAGTAACAGCCAGCCATAATCCAAAAGATTACAATGGCTTAAAATTAGTTCGGGAACAAAGTAAACCTATCAGTGGGGATACCGGGTTATTAGAGATAAAAAAATTGGCTGAATTAAATCAATTTGTTCCAGTAAAACAAAAAGGTCAATTAAGTCAATCTTCAACACTTGTTCCTTATATTGAACATTTGATGGGCTATGTTGAAGCAAATAGATTCAGACCCTTAAAGTTAGTCGTTAATGCAGGAAATGGTGCAGCGGGTCACGTAATTGACGCACTTGAAACATTGTTTGAAAAGCAAAATGTTGCAGTGGAATTTATTAAGGTACACCACGAACCTGATGGGAATTTTCCTAATGGCATTCCTAACCCATTACTACCAGAAAATAGAAGCTCTACTCAGCAAGCGGTTATAAAATATGGTGCAGATATGGGGATTGCATGGGATGGTGATTTTGACCGATGTTTTTTGTTTGATGAAAATGGCGATTTTATTGAAGGTTATTATATTGTTGGTTTGTTGGCTGAAGCTTTTTTGAAAAAACATCCTAATGAAAAAATAATTCATGATCCAAGATTAACGCTTAATACCATTGATATTGTAAATAGTAACAATGGTGTGCCAATTCAAAGTAAGACCGGCCACGCTTTTATTAAAGAACGCATGCGCAAAGAAAATGCTATTTATGGTGGCGAAATGAGTGCTCATCATTATTTTCGTGATTTTAATTATTGCGATAGTGGTATGATCCCCTGGTTATTGGTAGCAGAGCTCATTAGTTCTACAGGTTTTAAGTTATCTGAAATGGTGGGTGATCGAATTAAATTATATCCATCTTCTGGCGAAATTAATCGCACGGTAATTGATGCGGATCTCATTTTAAATGAAATTTCTAATTATTATTTAGCTGAGGCTATAGAAAAAGAGGATGTAGATGGTTTATCATTGTCTTTTGATAATTGGCGCTTTAATGTTAGAAAATCAAATACAGAACCTTTGTTGAGGTTAAATGTAGAGTCTTTTAATGACCAAGATTTGATGGAAGTTAAGACTTTAGAAATTTTGGCACTTATTGAAAAAATAAATAATAACGAAAAATAAGTCTTTTGTAGCAGGAATAAATTAAGTGAGTACGTTAGTAAATAAACAATCTTCAAAAATAATCAACGCAATGACAGTTGATGTCGAAGATTATTTTCATGTGTCTGCATTTGAAGGTGTAATTCAATCTAAAGATTGGAATGACTTACCGTTAAGAGTCGAGAAAAACACCTATAAATTGCTTGAACTATTTGATACTTATAAGGTGAAAAGTACATTTTTTACTTTAGGTTGGGTCGCAGAGCGCTGTCCACAATTAATAAAAGCAATCGTAGAACAAGGGCATGAATTAGCAAGCCATGGTTACAGCCATCAACGGCTTGGAGCAATGACCCGTGAAGAATGTTTTGCAGATATTGCGTTAAGCAAAAAAATTCTGGAAGATACCTCTGGTCAAGAAGTTATTGGTTATCGCGCCCCTAGTTTTTCGGTTAATGACTCTAATACCTGGATATTTGACGTATTAAAAGAATTAGGGTTTGAGTACAGTTCAAGTACTTACCCTATTAATCATGATTTGTACGGTGTACCTGACTGGCCTCGTTTTGCATATCAACGAAAAGAGGGCATATTGGAAATCCCTGTGCCAACAACGCGCAAAAATGATGAAAATACAGGTATTGGTGGTGGAGGTTATTTTCGTTTATATCCTTACTGGTTATCAAAAAAGCGTATTGATAAGTTTCATCAGCAAGAACAACAACCTTATAATTTTTACTTTCACCCTTGGGAAATTGATCCCAAACAACCCAAGGTGAAAGGAGCGACGTTAAAGTCGAAGATAAGGCATTATATTAATTTGTCGGCGATGGAAGGTAAGCTTGAAAGATTATTGCAAGATTACCATTGGTCGACGATGAAAGATGTTTATTTGAAATAATATCAAACTGGTAAAAAAATCAGAAAAAGGATACTAGGAAATTGAGTGGTAATTGCCAAATAAGTACGCTAACAAATAGTGGTTTTTCTAAATGGGATGAGTATGTAAAGCGCCATGAAAATGGGACGTTTTTTCATCTCAGTGGTTGGCAAACTGTTATTAAAAACAGTTTTTCTCATTCTTGCTATTATTTATTTGCGGAGATAGATAATAAACTCTGTGGCGTATTACCTTTAGTTGAGGTTAAAAGCGCTTTATTTGGTCATGCTTTAGTGTCAACACCATTTTGTGTTTATGGTGGCGCTATTACTGATAATGAAGAAATCGCCCGGTATTTAGAGCAGGAAGCCGTTCAATTAGCCGAGAAGTTGGAGGTTGATTATCTTGAATTACGGTATCAGCAAGAACAACAAAATGGCATGCTGTTAAAACAAGTACACAGCAGTTTTGGTTGTGAAATTCCTGACGATAATGATCAAATTTTAGCTAAAATAAAAAAGAAACAAAGAGCCGTAATTCGACATGCGATGAAAAATGAATTATCTTCGAGCGTTGGTGCAGATGTTGATACATTTTATCAGTTATTATCGACAAGTTACCGTAATTTAGGCACGCCAATATTTAGTAAAAAATATTTTAGAGAACTCATTAATATTTTCGGTGACGATCTAGATATCACTGTTATATCCGATAATGAGAATAGACCTTCCTCAGCAGTACTTAATTTTTATTATAATAAGCAAGTTTTACCTTATTACGGTGGTGGTAATGCTGGCGCTCGATACTTAAAAAGTGCTGATTTTATGTATTATCAAGTAATGTGTAACGCCAGTGAAAAAGGTTTTACCTGGTTTGATTTTGGTCGCAGTAAAAATGACAGCGGTCCTTATAAATATAAGAAACATTGGGGTATGGAACCAAAACCACTTTATTATTATTACCATTTAGTGAAAACTGATGATTTACCTAACCTCAGCCCTAATAATCCTAAGTATAAATTTTTTATTAACATGTGGCAGAAACTACCGTTGAAATTAAGTCAGTTTCTGGGTCCATTTTTATCAAAGTATTTAGGGTAAACCATTATGTCTCAAGAAAATAAAGAACCATTACTATTTCTTTGTCATCGGATCCCCTTTCCCCCTAACAAAGGGGATAAAATAACCACGTTTAATTTATTGAAATATCTTTCTACCCGTTACCAAGTACACCTTGGTTGCTTTCTTGATGATGAATTTGATCGGCAGTACGTAAAAGAGCTTGAAGCTTACTGTGAAACATATTTTTGTTTAGATATATGCCACAGACGTCAGGCAGTTAGCGGTATTAAAGCCCTAATTTATCGTGAATCAGTTTCAACAGCGCATTATCGTTCTGTAACCTTTCAGCAATGGGTTGATGATACTGTAGCGGATCACAATATTGATAAATTATTTGTTTATTCATCAGGAATGTCACAATTTATAGAGCATGAGCAATATCACTCCAATACACGAGTTTTAGATATGGCTGATATAGATTCAGATAAATGGCGTCAATACGCTGAAAATAAACCTTGGTATTCCCGTTGGATTTACGCTAGAGAACAAAAAATACTGGCAAAACATGAACAACAAATCTTAAATGATTTTGAAGCGGTAACCTTTATTACCGATGAAGAAACAAAATTATTTTGCTCTATGTCTCCAACGTCTTTAAGCCACAAAATTTATACGTTATCAAATGGCGTAGATACAAAATATTTTAATCCTCAAGCTGATTTTGATTTAATTGATTTGCCTGAACTAAAGCGTCCTGCTATCTGCTTTACTGGTGCTATGGATTATTGGGCCAATGTTGATGCCGTTATTTGGTTTTGTAAAAATGTTTGGCCGCAAGTACTTGCCGAAAATCCAGCCTGTATTTTTTACATCGTTGGGGGTAAACCTCCGGTTAAAGTGAAGCAACTTGAAGCATTGCAGGGTGTTATTGTTACGGGAAGAGTGCCAGATGTCAGACCTTACGTTGATAATGCAAAAGTAACCGTTGCACCAATGCGTATAGCCCGTGGAGTACAAAATAAAGTGCTGGAAGCAATGGCGATGGCAAAACCAGTGGTAATGACAACTATGGGGCAAGAAGGTATAAATGTTGATGAAATTCAACAGACTTTACTACATGATAAGCCTGATGAAATGGCAAAATGTATTCTTTCCTTGCTTGCTGATGATAACCTTGATTTTAGTCAAAATCGGCAATGGATTATTGAACGTTACAGCTGGAATGGCGCATTAAAAAAATTACCAGAACTATTGGCACTGAAAAACTGGCACTGACCATATAGGCTAAATTAGGGTTACAGTTCAACAATGTTTTATGTTAATTTACATGAGTTCAAACCTACACAGGCTATGGACTGTATCAACTTAAACATGATAATACACAAATATGAACTGTTACCCGGTTTGATTGGTGCCGAAAAACTAATAAAATATAGGAATCAAGTAAATGATCGTACGCTCAAAAGCTCCACTTAGAATTGGTTTAGCTGGTGGAGGCACTGACGTTTCACCATACAGTGATGTTTATGGCGGCTGTATTTTAAATGCCACGATAAATATGTTTGCTTATGCCACTATTGAAACCAGAAGTGACGGAAAATTAAATTTTGAAGCCTCTGATATTGAGAAATCATTTTCTGCAGAAGCGTCTGCCAGTATAGAACTTGCGGGTGAATTGTTATTGCATAAAGCTATTTATAATCGTGTAGTACGTGATTTTAATAACAACCAACCTTTAGCTATAAATGTAATTACTTATTCTGACGCTCCTCCTGGTAGTGGTTTAGGTTCATCGTCAACCATGGTGGTAGCAATACTTGCCGCATACCGAGAATTACTTAAGTTACCTTTAGGTGAATATGATCTGGCGCATTTGGCGTTTGAAATTGAGCGTGAAGATTGTAATTTATCGGGAGGAAAGCAAGACCAATATGCAGCTACTTTTGGTGGCGTTAATTTTATGGAGTTCCACCAGGACAGGGTTCTAGTTAACCCACTTAGAATTCGCCCGGATATACTTAACGAACTTGAAAGTCAGATAATTTTGTATTTTACAGGAATATCAAGAGATTCAGGTAAAATTATTGACGATCAAATAAAAGCAGCTTCAGATAAAGATGATAGTAAATCGCTGGAATCGTTACATTTGGTGAAACAACATGCTTTTTCAATGAAGGAATGTTTACTGCGTAATGATATTAAAGGGATGTCTGATATCTTAAAGTCATCTTGGGATGCGAAAAAAGGTACATCAAGCTCAATCACTAATGCTCATGTTGAAGAGATGTCAGAATTGGCCCTTGCCAATGGTGCTAAATCTCTTAAGTTGTCAGGTGCTGGAGGAGGAGGGTTTATGATGATTTTTGCTGAACCGACTAAAAAATTAACCTTGATGAATTTACTTAATACGACTGACGGACAAGTGCATAAATTTCAATTAACTCAAACTGGGGTACAAGCATGGACAGTTTAAATTACATAAAAAGCCATATTGAAAAAACGATAGCGACGAAACAAGCCATTTTAGATGATGAAGGATTAATGAATCGCATTGTTGAGTCGGCTGAGCTATGTATTACGGCGTTAAGACAAGGTAATAAAGTTATTTTTGCGGGTAACGGCGGTAGTGCTGCGGATTCTCAGCATTTAGCTGCGGAGTTTGTCAGCAGGTTTAATTTCGATCGTCCGGGGTTAGCTTCTATTGCATTAACAACAGATACTTCTATGTTAACGGCCATTGGGAATGATTATGGTTTTTTGAAGCTCTTTGAACGTCAACTACAAGCGAATGGCCGTAAAGGCGACGTGTTTTTTGGTATCAGTACTTCCGGGAATTCTGCCAATATATTGGAAGCTGTTTATTTGGCAAAAGAAATGGGCATAACTACGGTGGCTTTATGTGGTAATGCAGGTAAATTACCTGAAGTATGTGATTTAACCTTAAATGTTCCTTCTACCTGTACTCCTTATATTCAAGAGTCACATATTTCTATTGGACATATTATTTGTGGAATTGTTGAAGAAACCATGTTTGCAGAATACAAACCAGAACACAAACCAGAAGAGCAAAAGTAAATGGAAGCTATTTTACTCGCTGGAGGACTAGGAACCCGGCTTCACAAAGTTACCGGAGATTGTTATCCGAAATCTCTGGCAGAAGTTGATGGTCGTCCCTTTATACATTACGTGGTGCAATATCTGGCGAGTATGGGAGTTAATCGGTTTATCTTTGCTGTCTCACATCATGCACAAATGATTGTTGATAGTATTCAAAATGAGTTTCCAGATTTAGATGTCGATTTTTCATTTGAAGATCAACCGCTAGGAACTGGTGGAGCAATAAAACAAGCGCTGAATCACGTAAAGGGAAAGCGTGTTTTAGTGGTTAATTCTGACTCTTTCATGGAATTTTCGCTGGCACAATTCATTGAATTTGCAGAAGATAAAGAATCAAACTTAAGTATTGTCTGTACTCAAGTTGAAGATGTCAGTAGATTCGGCGCCGCAGATGTTTCAGAGCAAGGCCTGTTACTTAAGTTTTTTGAAAAAGGTCGTCAGGGCTCTGGTTACATTAATTCAGGGATTTATTTAATTGACAAAAATCATCCAAAGCTTGCTTCATTAACGGGAAAATTCAGTTTTGAAAATGAGTTGCTTTCAAATAAAGAGGTTCCCGTATTCGCGATCAAAAACAAAGGTTTGTTTTTTGATATAGGCACACCGGATGATTATGAAAGTGCTCAAATGTTACTAAATACGTATAACAATGCGGTTAGAAATGGAAAGGAATTGTAAAGGTTATGAAAATATTACACATATTTGATCATTCAATCCCATTACACAGTGGTTATACGTTTAGAAGTCGTTCTATTTTGATGTATCAGCACAAGTTAGGATTACAGACATCTCATATTACCAGTTCTAAGCAAGGGAAAGTCACTGCATCTTTAAAAGACTCTGCAGACGGTTTGGAATTTTATCGAACACCTGAAGCTACTGGTTTCTTAGCTAGACTGCCAGTTATTGGACAATTAGTTACCATATACTCGCTTGCGAAGCGTCTTGAAGACGTCGTTTGGGAAGAACAGCCAGATGTTTTACATGCTCACAGTCCGGCTTTAAATGGTGTTGCTGCTTTGATCGTCGGGAAAAAGTTAAAAATCCCTGTTGTGTACGAAGTCAGGGGGTTTTGGGAAGATGCGGCAGTAGATCATGGAACATGTAAAGAAGGTGATTTGAGATATAAACTTTCTAAAATGATGGAAACTTATGTTGTAAAAAAATGCCAGGCTGTTACTGCTATTTGTGAAGGGATAAGACAAGATTTTGTTTCACGGGGGATCAAAAAAACCAAAATTACGCTTATCCCAAATGCAGTAAGTGTTGATTCTTTTCCTCAAATTACCGAACGATCTCCATCAATGCTTGAGAAATTAAAGATTGGTGATGCTTTTGTTATTGGTTTTGCTGGTTCATTTTATCAGTACGAAGGCATAGATATTCTAATTAAATCTCTTTCAATTCTTAAATTAAAGGGCTTGAATATTAAGGTTTTACTGGTCGGTGGTGGAGTTCAACAACAAAATATTGAAAGTTTAATTAAGCAGTTAGATCTTCAAGATAATGTTATTTTAACCGGTAGGGTTCCTCACGAAGAGGTAAAAGATTACTACAGCGTTATGGATGTTACTGTATTGCCTCGTAAGTCGATGAGATTAACAGAGTTGGTTACGCCACTAAAACCACTAGAAGCTATGGCTTTGGGTGTACCTGTTATAGCCTCTGATATTGGAGGCCATAAAGAAATAATAACAGATAATGAAACTGGCTTTTTGTTTAAAGCGGATGATGAAAAGGCATTGGCTGATGCAATTCAGTCAATAATGGAGAATAGTGAAAAAGTTCCTGATGTCATTAAAAACGCAAGAAATTATGTCGAGGAAGTTCGTAACTGGGAAGTTTCAGTATCGAATTATCCTGCGGTATATCAGTTTGCAAGGAAGATATAAATAGTGACATTTATTTTTTTACTTTGATTAGAGCACGCTGATCTATGAAAATAACAGATATTCGTTTTATTACTTTATTATCAATATTAGTGAGCATTTGGGCATACGTATTTAGTGATGCTCTTTTGTCAATGGAGGGCATTTGGCGACGTTCTGACACTTTTGCACATGGCTATTTTATTTTCCCTATTAGTGTTTGGTTGGTATGGAGAGGTAGACAGACTTTAATTGCTAATAGCACCTCATTTTCCTGGTTAGCGTTGTTAAGTTTATCTGGGGCGTTAGCTGTCTGGTTATTTTCTTATGCGGCTGATATCAATATATTAGGGCAATTATCTGCTGTAGTTGCGTTAATTTCTCTTCTTTGGTTAATGATTGGGAATCGATTGGCTTGGCATTATAAATTTCAGTTAGTCTTTTTATTGTTTGCAGTACCAATGGGGGAAAATTTAATCCCGTGGTTACAAGATGTAACTGCTTGGTTTACGGTTACATTTTTGAAGTTACATGGTATTCCCGTTTTTCGGGATGGCTTGTATATTCAAGTCCCCAGTGGAATGTTTGAAGTTGCTGTTGCCTGTTCAGGTATACGCTATTTAATTGCTTCACTAGCGGTTGGAACCTTATATGCGTATTTAACTTACCAAAAAGGGTATAAGCAAATCGCATTTATTATTTTTGCTGGTATTATACCAATACTAGCTAACGGGATAAGAGCATATCTTATTGTTATTATTGCTCATTATTCTGATATGGAATATGCTACAGGGGCTGATCACCTTATTTATGGTTGGGTGTTTTTTGGTTTGGTCATCATGTTTATGTTCTGGATTGGCGGAAAGTTTGCGGACCCTGAACCAGAGATGGATAAAGCAGTCATCTACCCTCAACCTGCTTCAATTAATTCAATTCGATACTTGTTGGTATTAATTCCGTTTTTTATTGTGGTTTTATTATCTCGTAGCATTCCTGTTATTGAACCGCCAAGTAGTGTTCAAACTGCTTTGAAAGGACAAGAAGTTAGCCATTCTGATTGGGGGATCTCTTTTAGTGATAGTTTAAATCAATCTCATATTTTATCTGAAGAAGGGCTTGAAATTTACAAAGCAGTTTATGCTAACAAACAGTCTAAAGGCGAGTTAATCTCTTCAATTAATTATTTGCATGAACATGAAAAATGGACGGTAATAAATCAAGAAACCTTTGAATTTAACAAGGGTAGTGTGAGCATGATTCAAATGCGGAATATCGTCGGTAAAACAAGAAGTTACATTTATCAATATAGGGCGGGTAGTTATCGCTCATCGTCTAAAAATATTATTAAATTAGTACAAGCATGGAATAGTTTATCGAGACAATCCGACTATAGTGAGATTGTTGCCATTTCAATAGAAAATAATGATAGCTTTGAAGTAAGCAAAAGAATTTTAAAGCAAGCTTTGCTCACCATGAATAAAATTGAACAATAATATGAATAAAGACGTTAAGGTTAAGCACATCGTTCATGTTGTTCATTGTTTTGCTACGGGTGGCTTGGAAAATGGTGTGGTAAATATTATTAATAAATTACCCAAAGAAGAATATAAGCACTCAATTATTTGTGTTACCAATTATGATCCTGTTTTTTTTGAAAGGATCACTACAGGTAATGTAAAAATATATAGTCTTGAAAAGCCCTCAGGAAAAGGCATTAAATGGTTATGGCAATGCTGGAAACTTTTAAAGCAACTTAAACCTGATATTTGTCATACCAGGAATTTAAGTGCTTTAGAAGCACAAATAGCGGCTTCTTTTGCTGGCGTGCCCTACCGAATACACGGTGAACATGGTTGGGATGTATCGGATGTCGGCGGTACTAATTATAAATACCAACAAATACGTAGGATATTTAAGCCTTTTATTCATCGGTATGTGGCACTTTCAAGTGAAGCTCAATGTTACTTAGGTGAAAAGATCAACGTAAATCCTAATAAAGTGATGCGTATTTGTAATGGAGTCGATATTGAGAAATTTAAACCTAAACCTAAAAGTGCCTTGTATGAACTTTCTGAAGGTAAAATCGCGCCGGAAGATATTGTTTTTGGCACGGTAGGTCGATTAGCAAAAATCAAAAATCAAACGTTTCTGGTAAAGTCATTTATTGAGTTAGTGAAAGATAATCCAATATTAAAATCTAAATTGAAATTGATTATTGTTGGGGATGGTATTTTATTGCCGCGAATTCAAAACCTCATACAAGAAGCAAAAATTGAAAGGAATGTTTGGCTTGCCGGTAGAAGGGATGATATAGCAAAACTTATGAATTTAATTGATATATTTGTTTTGCCGTCATTAGCTGAAGGTATTTCAAATACCTTGTTGGAAGCGATGGCCTCAGGCTCTCCATTTATTGCCACCAATGTTGGCGGTAATGTTGATTTAGTCTGCCCGGAACATTCAAAGAGTCATTTAGTCGATGTAAATGACATAGAAGCACTTAAGTGTGTTATGCAAAATTATGCTGATGGAAGTTTTGATCTTAATAAAGATAGTCAGCTTGTACGTACTTATTGTGTGCGAAATTTTAGTATTGAGGCCATGGTGAGTAAATATCACCAGCTATATCAATTAGAAAAGGTATAAGGAACAAAAGTTATGTGTGGTATCGCTGGGATTTTTCATTTGTCGGGTAAGCATGATATTGATCCAAACATTATTTCAATAATGAATGATAAACAGTTACATCGGGGACCGGATGCTGGAGATTATTTTTTTGATCCCGGTGTGTCATTGGCCCATCGTCGTTTGTCCATTATCGATTTAGAGGGAAGTCCTCAACCTATGTTAAGCGCATGTCAGCGTGCGATAATTGTTTTTAATGGTGAAATATACAACTTTAAAGAGTTACATAAAGAACTGACAGCAAAAGGTTATGTATTTAAAACTCACGGGGATACTGAAACTATTTTAAATGCATATTTAGAATGGGGAGAAGATTGTGTTCACCATTTACGGGGAATGTTCGCTTTTGTTGTTTGGGACCGTCAAAAAGAAACGTTGTTTATGGCACGGGATCGCCTTGGTATTAAGCCCTTCTTTTTTAGTTTACTTGAAGATGGACACTTTATTTTTGGTTCAGAACTGAAAGTATTAACAGCACACCCATTATTTGATAAAAGATTACGTGACACGACGGTTGAAGATTATTTTACTTTTGGCTATGTACCTGAACCCAATACAATATATCAAAATGCATTTAAATTACCGCCGGGTCACAGATTGTTGTTGAAGAAAGGCGATAAAGCTGTCCCTAATTCTCAGGAATACTGGGATATACCAACGGATATAAATGAGTCTTTAACTAAAGAAGAAGTGAATGAACAACTAGTTGAGCGATTGAAGGAAGCTATCGAAATAAGAATGGTGGCGGATGTACCGTTAGGTTCATTTTTGTCGGGTGGTGTAGATTCAAGTGCCATTGTGGCATTAATGTCTCAATTACAATCGGATCCGGTTAATGCTTGTTCCATTGGTTTTGATGTAAAAGAGTTTAATGAAACAGACTTTGCCATAACGGTTGCAGAACGATATAAAGCAAATCATCGAATTGATATTGTTGGTCAGGATGATTTTGATTTAGTTGATAAGTTAGCTGCTTTATATGATGAACCATACGCCGATAGTTCAGCAATGCCGACTTATCGCGTATGCGAACTTGCCAGAAAGCATGTAACAGTAGCATTGTCAGGAGACGGAGCTGATGAGTTATTTGCTGGTTATGGACGCTACCGTTGGCATATGAATGAAGAAAAACTTCGTGGATCACTTCCTTTAAGTCTCCGTAAAGCTATTTTTAAGCCTCTCGGAGTGTTATACCCTAAACTTGATTGGGCGCCGAAACTTTTACGGGCGAAAACAACATTTCAATCATTAGCGATGAATACGGTCGAAGGTTATCACAACTCTATATCGATTTTACGTCAAGATGAACGTAATAAACTCTTTTCGTCGTCGTATAAACAAAAATTAAATGGTTATACTTCTTTAGAAGTTTTTAAACAATATGAAAATAAGTTAGGTTCATTGGATTCGATGAAAATAGCTCAATATCTTGATTTGAAAACATATTTAGTTGGCGATATTTTGACAAAAGTTGATAGAGCGAGTATGGCACATAGCCTGGAGGTAAGAGTACCATTCTTAGACCATAAATTTGTTGAATGGGGGTTTAGAGTTCCTTCGTCAATTAATTTAGTGAAAGGTGTTGGGAAAAAATCATTAAAAAGAGCATTGGAACCTCACTTACCTCATGACGTTTTGTACCGTAAAAAAATGGGATTTTCGGTACCTTTGGCCGATTGGTTTAAAGGACCATTAAAAGATCGTTTGTATGATGGGTTATTGTCATCGAAAATGAAAAACAGTGGTTATTTCAATGAAAAACAATTGCAGAACTTAATTGAACAACACGTCAAAGGGGTACGCGATAATAGTGCGCCACTTTGGTCGCTTATGATGTTTGAATCATTTTTACGGCAAAACAATATAGGTGGATAAATCATGACAATTATGGGGTTGTTAACATCTTTATATTTGTTTGGCCATTGTGGATATAAATATAAACGAAATAAAATTAAAAACTTTTTTTCTTCGGTGAAAATATCTATTTTGAGTGGGTCTTGTGGGTAAAATTAAACACGTTACTATCGTTGGGCCATTACCACCTCCTGCGGGTGGTATGGCAAATCAGACCAGAAAATTAGCTGAATTTTTGCGTAGCGAACAAGTTGAAGTGAATGTTATTCAGGTTAACTCTGCTTATTGGCCTAAATTCATTGGTGGTATACCTGTAATTCGGGCAATTTTCCGTCTTTTTCAGTATATATTTACATTGCTTCGACAGTTACCAAATACGGATTTAGTCCATGTTATGGCTAACTCCGGCTGGTCTTGGCATTTATTTGCTGTACCTGCTATTTGGATAGCCAGATTGTACAGAAAACCTGTAGTTATTAACTATCGTGGCGGATATGCGCGGGACTTTTTTAATAAATCCTGGTTTTGGGTAAAGAAGAGTGTTGATAGAAGTAGTTCAGTTATTGTGCCATCAAGCTTCTTACAAGGTGTTTTTGCAGAGTTTAGTGTTAAAGCCGACATTGTTCCGAATGTTTTAGATGAAAATTTATTTCATTCTCTAAACCGTGCTGAAGCAGTTTATAGTCCGCATATTATTGTAACGAGGAATCTTGAACTTATTTATGATGTTGAGACGGCTATTTTAGCTTTTTGCAAAATAAAGGAAAAGTATGCAGAAGCGCGATTATCAATAGCAGGCACCGGACCTGAGTTAAATAATTTAAAGCAGTTGGTATTGAAATTAAAGTTAACAAATGATGTTTATTTTACTGGTCGGTTAGAACCTTCAGAAATGGCTGAACTTTATCGTTCAGCGGATATCATGATTAATACTAGTCGAGTCGATAATACACCTAATTCTATTATCGAATCACTTGCTTGCGGTACAGCGGTGATTTCTACAAATGTTGGCGGTATCCCCAATCTCGTCACACATGAATATGACGCTTTACTGGTTGATCCAGGTGATTGTGAAGCGATAGCAAACTATGCAGCTGAGCTGCTTGATGATAAAGAAAAATATCATGGTATTGTAGAAAATGGCTTGAAAACTATCAGTCAATTTCATTGGCGCAATGTGTGGTCGAAATTGCAGCATGTTTATGTAAATGCAACTAAAAACGCAACTGTAAACGCAACTAAGAATAGTTAGAGGAAGAGTTCAGGATGTTGAATAGGCTTTATACTAAATTTGTATCGTTGTTACTTTTTCCATTGCACGAGAAAATCAAAAAGCATAAAACAGTCGCTATATTCCGCTCTTTAGAGCAGAGTCAATGGCAATCAAAACAAGAGATTCAGCGCCAACAGAATGCAAGATTAACAAAGTTTATTGATAGAGCTCGCGAAAATGTACCTTATTATCGAAATCTGTTTGAATCACTTTCGTTGGTAAAAGGTTCAATTCAGTCTAAAGACGATTTAATAAAATTACCTTTTTTAACGAAATTAGAAATTCGTAATAACTTTGACTCACTGAAATCTAACAGTTCAGGTTCTGTTCAACCTTTCACCACAGGTGGGTCTAGCGGTACACCATTAACTTTTTTATTGAGTAACGAACGCATAAGTCATGATGTGGCTGAAAAGTGGCGAGCAACCCGGTGGTGGGATGTGGATATTGGAGATAAGGAAATTGTTGCCTGGGGATCGCCAATTGAACTAGGCGCTCAAGATAAAGTTCGTATTCTTCGTGATAAATTGTTTCGTTCTACGTTAGTACCTGCCTTTGAGATGGATGATAAAAAAATTCTTGATTTCATTGAGCTCATCAGCACTGTAAAGCCTAAAATGTTATTTGGTTACCCGTCCGTTTTTAGTTTGATAGCGAAAGTAGCGAAAGAAAAATCTATAGACGTTAGTCAGTTAGGCATTAAAGTTGTTTTTGTAACGTCTGAAAGGTTATATCCTTATCAGCGTGAACTTATAGAGGAAGTATTTAATGCACCTGTCGCTAATGGCTATGGTAGCCGTGACGCTGGTTTTATTGCGCACCAGTGCCCAGGTGGAAAAATGCATTTAAGTGCAGAAGATTTAGTTGTTGAAATTATAGATAAAGAGGGTAATCAGGTACCCGACGGTGAAAAAGGCGAGATTGTTGTTACTCATTTGGCTACTTCAGATTTTCCTTTTATTCGCTATCGAACCGGCGATATCGCATCAATAGATCCTGAGCCATGTGCTTGTGGACGTGGTTTAACAGCGTTAAAAGATATAGAAGGGAGGACGACTGATTTTATTGTTGCCTATGATGGTACCGTAATGCATGGACTCGCGCTTATCTACGTGCTGAGAGAATTAGAGGGTATTGAAGAGTTTAAAATTATTCAAGAGTCAAAAACATTAACCCGCGTACAAATTGTTCCTTCTGGTGAACATGATTCTGGTGAGCTTAATGAAGATCTAAGTCAGAAGATTATTGAAGGTTTCAAACAGCGGTTAGGTAACGAAGTAACAATAGCTTTAGAGTACGTAGAACAAATATCAGCTGAGAAGTCAGGGAAGTTTCGTTATGTGATTAGCAAGGTTATGAGTTAAATATGATAGATTCACTTTATTATTTTGTTGATATTATATGTCTGATGTACCTATTTAATTGGGCGAAAAAACAAGATGATGAAGAATCATAACCTAAGGAAGGATAATGCGTGACGTTGCAGTAATGATGCTGTTTGTCTATTTAATAATATATACATTCCGCAGACCTTTTATAGGTGTTGGAGCGTGGGCCTGGATATCTTTAGCTTACCCTGCTGGTTGGGCGTGGGGTTTTTCTACTAATTTCAGAATGAATTTTACTGTAGCTATTTTAACATTCATTGGATATTTTGCTTTAAAGAACAAACCTAAAGTCGAATTCGACAGTCTTATTTTCTTGGTGATTGTATTTTGGGTTTTAGCTTTTATTTCCTCATCAGTAACTGAATCATTTTTAGTAGACTATGCTTCGGTTAAGTTTGAAGAGTTTACGAAGGTACTCATGCTTTTTGCTGCAATCATTTTAATTTTCAGCAAAAAAATTCATGTTGATGTGTTTATTTGGTCTGTAGTGTTAGCGATATCTTCTTATGCCGCCATGGAATCTGTTAAATATATAGTATCTGGTGGCGGACACAGAATAGCCGGATTTGAAGGTCATGTGCTGGGTGATCGAAATGATCTGGCGGTTGCAATTAATATGACTATTCCTTTAATTTTATATTTGGCGAGTGAAACTAAACATAGTAAATTGAGAATGGGATTGTACGTGCTTGTTGGAATGAATATACTTGCTATTATAGGGACATTTTCAAGAGGTGGGTTTGTTGGATTGGTTTTATTGGGGATGTACTTTTACTGGCAATCAAAGCGTAAGGCTTTATGGTCTATAGTCATTGCCGTTTGTATAGGTATTTCTACACAAATGGGTTCGAGTGAATGGAGTAATCGAATGGATACTGTTTCTAGCGCATCATCAGCGGACAGTTCTTTTATTGGTAGAATTTGGGCGTGGAAAATTTCGGTGAAAATTGCGAATGATAATGTGTTTGGCAATAGTTTTTTTGCTACGCAAGATCCCTACGCCTGGCATAGATATCGGCAGTCTATTGATAATTTCGGACCTGTTTATACCCCTCCTATTCCAGAAGGTCAATTCCCTAAAGCAGCGCATAGTTTATATTTTCAAGTGTTAGGTGACTTGGGTTATATTGGGCTTTTTGTCTATTTAATGTTACTTTCTTCTTTGTTTTTTAAAATAAAAAAATTGGGGGAACGTGCTAAAGCCATGGAGTTAAAATGGGCAATTAATCTAACTACAATGCTTTCAGTGTCAATCGTAGGTTATTGTATTACTGGCGCAAATGTAAGTATGGCTTATTTTGATTTGTTATTTGGGGTCATTGGAATTGTTTATGTTCTGGATAAACGCTTGTTGGTGAATAAAGAGACGCATCAATAAAACTTATGAAAAGTAGTATCAAAAATTACAAAAAAAAGTGATTAATTATTTTGAATAATTTAACGACAAGAGTAGAACGCTGTTTTTTTAAATTGTACCGAAGGGTAATAGGTAGCTCTGCGAGGAATCGTGCAACTATTTTAAATTTTCATCGGGTTTTTGATGGAGTCAATATTGGTGTTGGAGATTTTATTTCGAGAGATGAATTTGTCTTGAAAATGGAGTTTATAAAAAAATATTTTACGGTATTGTCTTTACCTGAAGCATTGGAATGTTACCGGGAAAAAAACATTCCATCTCTCGCTGTTATAATAACGATAGATGATGGCTATCAAGACAGTTATTCTGTTATTACACCGATACTTGAAAGTTTAGGCATTCAAGGTGCTTTTTTTATTGCTACGGAAGGAATTGACAACGGACTATTATGGAATGACAAAATTCGGAATGCTATTCACCGTACTGAAAAATTAGAAGTAAAAAACTTTTTAGGATTGCCTTGTCAAGAAATTAACACCCTAAGTAATAAGCAGTCAGCACAAAAATCTATTCATAATCTTTGTAAGTATATGACGCTTGAAAGTAGAGAAAATGCTATTGATGAACTTATTGAACTTCTTGATGTAGATGTGTCAGATGATATGTTTTTAACTGCTGCAAATATTTTAGAGATGCATAATGCGGGTATGACAATTGGGGCGCATACACATAAACATCCAATTTTGAACCTTGAAACAAATGAAAATGCGTATTTGGAGATATCTCAATCAAAAGACATATTAGAGGGGATTATTGAAACTTCTGTTGATTATTTTGCTTATCCAAACGGGAAATATAATGAAGACTTTAACCAATCGCATATATTAATGTTGAAAGAGTTAGGTTTTAAGGCAGGGTTAACTACAAATTGGGGTAGTTTACATGTAGACAGTGATTTATATGCTATACCCAGATATACCCCTTGGGATCGAGATGTATTTCGTTTTGGTATTCGTCTTTGCCATCATTTTCGTAAGAAAGCTGATTATTGGAGGTGATATGACTAAAAGAATAGTGGTTATAACTTTTGAGTCTTCACCTTATTACTTCTTAGCGCAGAAAGAACTCATAAAAAATGTTGAAAACTTGCCTAACAGATAAATTATTTTATTCAGGATAAAGAGCAGTTGTTAAGCTGTGATGTAAGTATGTATACGAGTTAGTCGCACAAAATAATTGGTTTGTGTATTTTATTTAACCTAGTCTTATATACGGTGTAAATTATGTGTGGTGCACTGTATGGAGTCCAAATATATAATGAAAAAGCTTCTTATAACTGGTGGCATTGAAAAAAAGAATCCACAGGAAGAATGGTCTGGATTTAAATCAGGAATAGCCCTGGAGCTAGATCTTGCTAGCTTAGAGTGTAAACCAGTATTGGAATATTACACACCTGAAGAGTTTAGGCCACCTGAGCCAGATTGTTCTATTTTATTCAAATCTGGGGAGGTTCATGGCGACAAAGTTGTTATGACGACACAAACTGAAGTTTTGATTTATCAATTGCCTGATTATCAATTAATTAAAAGAGTATCATTATCTTGTTTTAATGATATCCATCATGCGCGGTTAACAGATGATAACTCTCTTCTGGTGTGTGTAACAGGGCTAGATAGTGTCTTTGAAATAAGTTTGGAAGGAAATGTGATCAATGAATGGTCATCAATTGATGAAGATATATGGCAGCGGTTTGAGTTGGGTAAAGATTATCGTCAAATATTAACAACGAAACCTCATTCGGCTCACCCTAATTTTTGCTTTGAATATAAAGGTGAAAAATTTGTTACTAGATTTATGCAAAAAGATGCAATTTCTCTTACTAGTAATAAACAATTTAAAATAGATGTTGGAGGCCCTCATGACGGTTATGTTTTGGGTGAAAATGTTTACTTTACGACAGTAAATGGGTTTATCGTCGGTTTTAATTTGAATTCTTGCAAGCGAATTTTTATAAAAGACCTTAATGAAATGAATGAAAATAAAATGCGTAATCTTGGTTGGTGTAGAAGTTTGCTCATGGTTAACGAGCATGAAGCAATTGTAGGTTTTAGCAGAATGCGCACAAGTAAGTTTTCTGATTATCTAAGTTGGGTAAAAGAAAAATCAGGCGTAGGAACCACGAATGATTTTCCAACCAGACTTATTAAGTATAATTTTAAGCAAGATGAAATAGAGTGGACCATCAATTTAGAAAAATATGACCTGAATGCGGTATTTTCAGTTTTGGCATTAAGTGAGTAAAAGTTAATATGACAATTGTGAAGATGCAAGTGATCAGTGGTATTAAATGGTCAATGTTTGCTAAAATCATATCGCAGATATTTTCGTGGATCGTTACTTTTGTCGTGATCCGAATACTAATGCCTGAAGACTACGGTATTATTGAGTTGGCAACAGCGATGGTTTCACTTGGTTTGGTCTTGGGGATGAGTGGTTTTTCAGATGTAATAGTTCAGCGAAAAGACAAAGATCCACAGTTATATGCACAAGTTTTTACCTTAGCTTTGTCATTAAATTTTTTGTTGTTTTTAATTTTATTTCTCAGTGCAGATTCTATAGCCGATTGGTATAACGCCCCAAACCTTGGCCTTGTTATAAAATTTTTGAGTGTTAATCTCTTGTTTGTTTCATTGAAAGTTGTCCCTGCGGGGATTTTGAAAAGAGAGATGGATTTTAAAAAGTTATCGTTAATTCAATTAACCGTAGGATTGTTAAGTTCAGCACTTACGTTGACGCTGGCCCTTTTAGGGTATTCCTATTGGTCTATTGCTATTGGTAGTCTGGCTGCGACCATAATGTCTGCAATATTATTGAATTTTATCACACGTGCACCAATGCGATTAACTACCTCATTTAAATCATTTGGCCCTTCTTTTCACTTTGGTGTTTTTACGGTAATAAATCAATTGCTTACTTTTCTTTTTTTAAAAGTAGACTCTCTTATTATCGGTAAAGTACTTGGTATTAGTTCTTTAGGTTTTTATTCAGCAGGTAGTCAGCTTGCTAATTTACCCTTAGAGAAAGTTGCTCAAACCCTGAATGAAGTTAGCTTTGCTGGTTATGCTAAAGTAAAGGAAGACAAAGCGGGTGTGTCTTATTATTTCTTACAGAGTAGTCGTCTTGTTTCTTTAATGGTTTTTCCTGTATTTTGGGGGATGGCATCAATTGCGGATCCGTTAGTTGATCTGTTTTTAGGCGAAAAATGGTTAAGCGCAGCACCAATTTTTCAAATTCTTGCCTTAGTTATGCCATTTAGAATATATCAACTTGTCATTCAATCGGCGATAGCTGGCATTGGTTTTCCAAAATATAATTCAAAAAATCTTCTTATCTTGTGTGTAGTAATTCCAATTTCTGTGCTTTCGGGCTTGCCTTGGGGAATTCAAGGGGCTGCAATTGGTTGGGCATTAGGGTATCTCTTGTTTTTTCTCTGGATGATTTTCCGCTCGCTTTCTTTTTTAAATGTAATGTCTTTGGACTTCATTAAAACATTGGCCACACCTATGATGGCGGGGTTAATAATGTTGTTAATAAATTTTCAACTTGATTATTTTATCGGTAGTTACGATGCCTGGTTGAAGTTGATCATTCTGATTGGTAGTGGTGCTGTAACTTATATAAGTTTAGTTTTTTTCGTTGAGAAACAAAGGTTGATTCTGTTGAAAAATATCATATTCAAATAGAGGGAAAAAAATGAGCGATGAGTTAATGTTGGGGCAGACCAAAAAGGTTGATTTTGCCTGTTTTTTTATTAGCTCTCTCATATTTCTCGCTGCTGTTTTTAATATCACTTCAAGTCCCATGAGTGTTTGGTGGCTTATTCCCCTTTGTTTGTATTTTTTATTGGTGGTTTATCGACCTTACTGTGTATTTGTCATATTACCAATAAGTATCGTGCTAATTGATAGTAAAAGTTGGATTGGCTTTAGTGTCTTTAATGAGTTTGATAGTTTAATTTGGTTAACCGTGGCGGCGGGAATTCTTCATTTCAAAAATAAAATTCAGTTTTTAGTTAATCATTCACCAATATTTCTTGTTATTTTTTTAGCCTTGGTTTTTATAAATGTGGGTCTGCAAGGTGGTTTTGGGTCATTTGTTACCGAGACTAATCCTTATTATGATAATAGTTATAGCGTTTTTATTGCGAAAGGCATTGTTTATGGGGCGCTTTTAGCTATTTTATTTGTCACCGATTATTTTTATTATCCAGAAGAAACCAAGATGTCCTGGTTTTACGGAGCCGCAACCAGTGCGTTTTTATTATTTATAATTGTGCTTTGGGAAAGAGGTACATTATTAGCCTTATTTGAAGGAAATACATGGTGGCACGGTGTTAGTTCATTATTGAATTTCAGTGGTTCTTACAGGGTAACGGGATTTTTTGCTGAAATGCATACGGGAGGGGAAGCGTTTGATGGTATTGTCCTTTTCTTATTAGCCGTAAATTTGTTTGCTTTTTTAAATGCCAGGCAAATGTGGCAAAAAAACGTTTATCTTTTGGCGTGTTTTGCTGTCACGTACTGTGTTTTGGTTGGTTATACAAGAGCGACTTATCTTGCGGCTTTTGTATTGGTCGGCTCTTTAGTTGTCTTTTGGCAATTGAAAGTAGTTCCCCGACGGCAACGTTTTACGCTAGCTGAAGTGATACAGAGTTCATGTCTTTGTATTTGCTCTGTACTGATATTAAAATATAGCGGATTTGCAAGCTTAACCCTTCATTTAGTTTTATTAATCGTTTTTCCCTTGTTAATGTTTATATCAAAAAATTTAAACTTGAATAGGCTTAGTTCAAACTTCCTTTATACTTTAATTTGGTTCATTGTACTTCTATTTTCTTATGTGCAGCAATCAGAAAGTAAATGGTTTGATAATACTTTCTCCTTTCATAATAGGTTGTTCATTTTATCCTTTATATTTTTTGGCATATTACTGTTTCTTCATAAAAATTTAACCGCAAAGCTCTCTGCTACACTGTTGCGAAATATAGTCATGGTTGTTATTTCATCTGTCTTGTCCGTTGGATCTGTTGGTTATCAAATAAATGCTAGATTAGACCATGTAGAAAGAGATTTTATGACCAGAGTGTTCCATTGGCAAAGCGTTATTCAATCAGGCGATTGGTTGACATCACAGTGGTTGTTTGGGCATGGTGTGGGTAGTTTTCCTAAGAATTATGCATTAACTTTTCCTGAAGAAATAAAGAAAATAGGTAGCTTTGAAATAAAAGATAGTAAGTTAAATATAGGTATTGGAGAAGATTTAACTATAGGGCAAAGAATTAAGGTTGAATCTGGAAAACGTTATTTGTTGACTGGTCATTTCAGTGCTGAAGAGCAGGCAAAATTGCTGGTAGGGATATGCTATAGAAATATTCTCTACCCGACAAATTTTGCACCTAATTGCAATTATCGACCAATTGCTTCAAACACTTTAAGTCATAAGTTTTCTGTTGATCTTTATTCACCTGAGTATAAAACATCAGGGAACTCTCTTTTGCAGTGGCCAGCTTTCTTCGTTGTAAAAAACATTTCAGATCATCAAATTATTTCTATTAATTGGTTAAAATTAGTTGGTAGTGATAAAACTACTGATCTGTTAAAAAATGGCGATTTTTCAAATAACCTTGAAAATTGGTATTTTTATAATGATTATAATCATCTCCCTTGGCATATCAAAAACATATATTTGAGCTTTGTTTATCAATTGGGATTGATTGGCGTACTACTTTTATTCATATTGATTTTTCAAGCTTTGTGGAAACGTCATTCAGATCCCTTCATTGCTTTTTATCAGTATACCTTGGTTTCTTTATTGTTGGCGTTATGCGCTTTTGGAATGTTTGGCGATCCGTTTGATTCCCCTAAGGCTAGTACATTATTATCATTACACTTATTTTCTTGTGTATTATTTACTGTAATTTATAAGCCCCAAAAACGGCTATTTAACGTATCAAAAGTTCAAGTTGTCACATTTTTTAGTGTGATAGTTATTCTTCTGGGTAGTTTACATTTTGGTCTTAAATACTATTTGCAAATGAGTTACTTAGAATTTGTGAGTCAAAAACAAAGAGTAAAAGATGGTAGTGCATATGTTTCGACAAGGCGAGATGAATTATCTATTGAGGATTGGAATGAATATGAAGTTGGTCCTAAATTACAGCCGTTAAGTGCTCGTCATTCATATTCAAAAAAATTATATAAAGTAAGTAATGTCAAAGCGTTTTTATCAAGGATCCGTGCGGCAAGACCCGGAGATTCAATTGAGCTTCAACCGGGGTACTACACTATTAATGGACACTCTATTGCTTTGCAAACAGCAGGCACCGAATTATTACCTATTGAAATTACTGCAAGTCAAGCTGGTAAAGTAATAATAGAGTTTAACTTAATAGAAGGCTTTCATATTAGTCAGCCTTATTGGAATATCAATAATTTAATTATTGTAGGGATATGTAAGGTAGATAAACTATGTGAGCATGCTTTTCACATTGTTGGGAAAGGGCATAATACAAAAATAATTAACAATATAATTAAAAATTTCAACTCGCCATTTAAAATTAACCAAAAGGATGGGGATTTTCCGGATAAAGGCATAATTAAACAGAATGCGATTTATAATAATGATGCCAGAGATACAGCTACGCCTGTTACTTTTATTGATTTAGTCTCCGCTAGTGGTTGGAGTGTGGAAAATAATTTTGTAGCTGATTTTGCTAAGAAGGGAGGCGATCACATAAGTTACGGCATGTTTTTTAAAGGGGCCGGAGAACGAAATATTTTTAAACGTAATCTTGTTGTTTGTGAATGGAGGCATAAAGGCGGATTTCGTATTGGAACATCGATAGGTGGTGGTGGTACGGGGGCAAAGTTTTGTCGCGATTTAAAATGTGATGTAGAGCAGAGTAATAGTAGTATTATTAATAATGTTGTAATGCATTGTCCTAATGATGTTGGCTTGTATGTCAATAAAGGTAAAAATACTTTGGTGGCGCAGAATATTTTTTATAGAACTCGTGGTATTGATGTCCGTTTTAAAGAATCGGATGCTCTTTTAAGTAATAACATTATAGACGGTAGAGTGTGGACTCGTGATGGTGGGCAAACCCAATTGATTAATAATCAATATAGTCAATTGAACGCATTCTTGGGTTTATCTTTGGTTGAGGAGCTTTATCAAGCGCCATGGAAAGGTGACTTCAGGGTATTGGATATGGAAAGTTTAATGATGTCTGAACCTACTAACAAAGAGAGTAATGATTTTTGTCAAGTTCAGCCAATGAATCGCAGATCTATAGGGCCGTTTGAAATATTTATTGACCCTCCTTGCCAACCAAATTTTAAATTTATCCGACAAGATTAAGTGTTTTATTTACTGAGTTTCAGGATGTTTTTGTGTTGATAATATGTTTGTGATTTGTTTGTAGCCCCCTGTGTCAGGATAGATCTAACCCTCAAAGCGAATTGTCTGTGTTCTGTTCTGTGCAGAATAATCGCTTATTACCAGACGGCTATTGTGACCTTCCCATTATTCGATGTTATAAAAACAATTATCACTTTAGTCATAATAAAAAGGAAGATTAAATTTCAATTTAATCTTCCTAATATCTTTGCAGCTAAAGATAATTAAGTTTTTGATTTAATCAACTAGGGAATTACTCATTGTCTTGTTTCCTCGGCAAAATCGCCCATTTGGGATTGTCATCGTATATAGTTTTAATAGCGATGTTTTGTTTAACATACTGCCATAATTCGTGATGGTTTTTAAATCCTTCAAGGTAGGCTGCTGCGGCCATAGTTATGCTATGGTAACCATGTTCAGGATCATTATTAGTTCTTATAAAATTTTCTACTTCATTTATATATTCAGAGGTATATTGTGAATATATATCATGCCATGTTGTGAACCATTCATTGTTTTGATCTAAGGTTGGTACTATGTAGGCACAGATCATAGCATGGGGTAGGCTTGGATCAGAAAATGGTTCTAATAATTGACTTCCGGCAAATATTAATAAACTATCTGTGTTATAGCCAAGTTCTTTTGCTCTTCCAAGAGCAATAATTACAAAATTTTGCATCCACGGAGCCAGAGCCCGGTTAACATTATCAGTATTTACTCTATCAGGGTGTACATAACTGGGACTGTGTGTACCTTCATCCCATTGCCCTATTTTAGACGGCATTCTTGCCGTTTTAAATCCATTCTTAACTAAATCTTTTTTAACAAAACTATGCAGGTCACTATGTAAAGTGTTTGATAAAGGCAAATTCATTAAGCCTTCCCACATAGAAATAGCATTTTGATTAAGCAAATGAAAATATGATTTTTCCGGGCTGCTATCAGGCAAAATATCATAGGTGTGTACTCTGGTTCTAAAAGCCCAAGCTTGTCCTCTAACTTCTCCTGAATATAATCCCCCTTCTGAGCCGGTAGGTCCTCGACCTAATGTTGAAGAATATCCTACGGCATTATTATCACCGCTAACAAAAGCAGCTGAAAATAACATTTGTTCTAAGTAAAAATAATCTCCTGTTAGTAAGTATTGTGGGCTGGCCAACTCAGGATGATGGGCTTTATCTGCTACCCAGTTTGTTTTTATTAAGGGGAAGAGTGGATTGATTTTATCTTCGGTTTTAACTTCATACCAATCTGGTCTGGCTGTCCAGTGAGTAGGTCGTGCAAGTGGAGCCATTGAGATTATTTTTCCAAGCGCCTCAACTGTGCCATTCATGTCAAATTTTAAGCCTGCTCTTCCTTCCCGTAAGTGAATTGGCCAGGCACTAGCCAATTCACTTTGCTTTAACGCAATTTCCTGGTGTCGCCAATCTCCTGTGTATAACCATTTTATGGTCCAGGTAGGGTATATACCTATATCAGGTCTACCACCTCCCACTCCCATTGCTGGTTGCCACCAACCTTTTTGATATATGTCTTTATCTTTTGTCTGCCAGATATTCCAGTCATTAGTAACTATTTGTTCACTTATGACTTTTGTGGTATCAAAATTGGGTAATGATTTCGATTTTATTAAATAGTCAATATTGTGATTAATTGATAGCGTTTGTAATTGTTCTCCAGACCAGACTTTTTTAGTCCATCGGGTCATTGCCTGGTGAGGTACATTCTCTTGTTGATAAAAGGGGTTGTCATTAAAGTCGATATATAAACTCAGGTGATAACTTTGATCTTGCAGTGCTTCCGTATTCATTGCTTCTGCGATATAACGAACTGAATATTTTTTTATTCCTGGCCAGAAAGTGACGTGGAAAATGGGACGAATAGAACGATGTTCATCGGCACCAATATCATAAAGTCTGTCAATTGAATGGTCTTTTATTATTATTGTTGTGGCAATAGGGCCTGTTAGCCAGTATTCAAAATCGTTATTTTCAAGCATTTGTCTTGCCAGAACTGTTTTCTCTTCAGGAAAGTAAAATTTCATTGTGGCATCAAAGAAGTAATCAGTTGACAACATCTGCTGCTTAGTTAAAGGTTCATTATTATTTTGTGTTGTATTGACAAAATTAACTGTTTTTGAGCTGTTTGCGGGCAACTCTGCAAGAATGAAGCTGATAATCGCGTGTTTTACACTGCCATTATGGTATCGTTGTTTGACATCTGCTTGTGTGTTTATTTTGATGCCATCAATCATAACTTGTGGAAAATTTTGAATGTCATCTTCCACAAAAGAACGGCCAAACTGAACGGGGTAATCAATTTGTTTCTTGCCATGAGGTTCGGTTATTAAAATAGTATTCGATTTTTTATTGAAAGGAACCGTGGAAAATGTGGCGTGGAGACTTTTTGATCCGTTCATCGTTATAGAGCATGATGATGTTCCTCTGCAGCCATCACTCCAGCCGTTGAAGACAAAACCATCATTTGCTAAAGCCTTTAATTCGATAGTATCTCCTTCTGTGTAGGATCGCTGGCAATCTGGTGTACAATCGAGGATTTGGTCATCAATTTTAACTAGGCCCCCATTGTCAATTTGTAAACTCAACACATATGTAGTCGGTAGAACTTCGAAATTAGCCGTAACATTCTTATTTTGATTCATGGTTAATTGGCATTTTGTCATACCTTGGCAAGCACCAGACCAGCCAGTAAAAATCGGGTTTTCATCGGGTTCAGCTATAAGCTCAACTGTTGTATCTGCAAGGATGTCAACGGTACAATTTTTTTTACAGGCTTCATTTATTGGTAAAATACTGACAGTACCTAATGGAGCTGGGCCAGAGAATTCTATCGTTAAATTGTAGTTAACAGAAGTGTCAGGTGGCACTGTTTGGTTATTAGCTTCCCCGGAACCGCAAGCAGATGAAGAAAGAAATAAGGTAATAAAGAAAACCTTTTTGAAGGTAGTGATTGCTTTCATGTTAAAACAGCGTCCGGTGGCTAAATGTAAATTCTAAATGAGTTGCTTGTTGAACGAAACCGCTACGCGGAAGTAAAGCAAAACCAGTCGATCCCTTAATTTTGGATAATAATTCCTCT
>JABSOJ010000148.1 GCA_013216005.1 Alteromonadaceae bacterium
CGGGAGGATTAATACCCCGCTTTCACGAAGTGAAAGGCGAGCCTTAGCGAGACAGCTTGCTGCGGGGATTTTTAATTTATCCCAATAATTTTTCAGCTGTAGATTTTTCATTGAAATTATTTTCAGTGTTAGCTGCGTATTGTAATTCACGAATAGCTACTTCAGTTCTACCGAGTTTGTTGAGGGAAAACCTAAATGGTAGCGAATAGCAGGGATGAAAACTATTATGAATAAAAATATTAGTAAAGCGATGAAAAAGACTATGAACCAAACCATGAACAAAGCACTTTTATCGCTTGTATCAATCATTGGATTATCTGCAAGTCTCAGTGCTTCAGTGGAAGCTAAGTTGCTGGAACATACATTCAAGCAGGGTGAAGTTATGTGTCTGGTCTCTTCTATTAATCAGGAAAATAACAGCAAAATTAAAACGGCTTATTTTCAGGGGGTTTTTCCTGTAGCCTAGCAATTAGGATTCGAATTTTTAGTTAATTTATATGTAAAAAAGCAATTGGCTGGCGATCATGAAGCACCTGCATTTTCTTTAACTAAACTACCAAGTACTCAGGCAAAAATATAACTTAATATTAAGCACTTAGCACAATGGGACCAATATAGAAAACAACGTCCGCAAATATGGAAAGAGTTTGTGTCGCGTGAATATGAAATGAAGACTGATTTAACGCTTTCCCTGGATGATCAAAAATATTATCAGGTTGAAACTTTTTGGGTACAGCGAGACCGCGATCTTGAATTGAATCAATATCGTACTGAACTGGAGGGGGTAGTCTCGGATCATCATGGTAAAGTTTTATATAGCGCCGGAGCTCCAAGTGATTATGAAACTTTAGGCAATAACAGAGCACCTTCACATATGGTTATCACCGAATGGCAAAGTAAAGCTCAGTTCGAAAAGTTTTCCAAACAGGATAAAGCACAACCTTTTAAATTTCTTGGTGGTTACAATGCGGGGTTAATGAAGCCTCGAATTCAGTCTTAATTATTTAGCATTTACTTAATGTTGATAAAGTAAAACTTTGATTATTTCCTTACGTTTTTTACGTGAGGAAATTTTAGTTATATTATTGGGGGAATTGGCTGTGTTGTTTAATATTAATAATATTTTTTAAGATGGTTACTAATGATTTATTCAAAAGCTGTCAAAAGGTTTTCTGCCCGTAGAATTTTCATAATATCAACACCTTCGTTCGTTATTATGTAATAGATTGAGTGTTTGCCATATATACGCTACGTGGGTAATTTTCTCTAATATAGGAAACTGCTGGGTAATGTAACGGATGTTGTGCGATATCATGAAAACGGTTAGTTAGAGCAAAAACATACTCTTTTGCTTTAGCTAAGCCAAAATTGTCAATACCGTATTCAAACAATTGCTCAAAATCATTAGCCGCAGTCGTAGTTAATCTATATTTCGCCATTGGCTCGCTTTCGTGCTACGACGGCATTAATTATGTCATCGGTTGAGCGCTCAGTAAAACCACTTTGCTCAGCTTTGATTAATTCTTGACGAATAATATCTATTTCAGTAGTTCGCATTTGTTCTTTACGAATTAACTCACGTAAGACTTCGCTATCACTCGCATAATTTCCGGTAGCTAATTGAGCTTGTATCCACTGTGCTTGCTTATTTGTAACCGTAATACTTTTTTTTACCATAGCCATAAATATTTCCAGAGAGCATGAAATACTACTTTATACTACTATAACTAATGTTAGTCCAAAATACGACAAAGAATATTTTAAATTATTAAGGATAAATTCTCTAAGTCTTCCAGCAATCTAAGATTAATGAATTTAATTGAAACCAATTATCAAAATTCAGTTATTAAATTGTAGGTAGAATCGTTAAAGAAAATATTTAAAAGCAAATATTTTAAACCAAATAGTTAAAAACTATGCCATTACAAGGTGTAACCATTCAGGTTTGACAAAAGCATTATATTATATAATCAAAAAGACTACATAGCTGACTCTTAACGACTATACTTTTTATTGTTTGTAAATAACAGAGTCGTATTTATGCTCCAGAAGTTAAGTGTAAAGTGTAAGAACAAACAACGGAAGGTTGAACGCAAAGTTCAGTGTTTTGTGTCTGTAGGTCAATATAATAAAGCGTTAGTCAGCTTTTTGTCAGAATATGCTGCCAATCTTTATTGTCTTCGAAATTTAATGTCAGGGCTTGGTTATACTGAGCAGCAAGCGGAGATCGTTTATGAATAACGATCTCAGTTTTGATTATCTGAACCACTTTAAACAAAATAGTGCTGCATTGCGGTTATTATCGTCGCCGCATTTCTCTTTGTTGGCGAGTTTTTTCTTTATCGCTTTTATTAAAAATAACCGTCGGGCAGTGCCTTATCAGGAACTGATTGCTTTGCTGGATTATCAATTACAAGATATTCGGGATAGCCACGGTGAGTCTTTATTTCCTAAATCTGCTAAAGCGTATATTGATGGTTGGATTGATCAGAAACTCGGTTATTTGCGAAAATATATGCCACAAAGCACTGATGAGCCTGAATGTGATTTATTGCCGGAAGTAGAAAAAGCAGTTCGTTGGTTACAAGAGTTACAAGGACGCGAGTTTGTTGGTACAGAATCGCGCTTGAAAATGGTCTTGGATTTAGTGGCTGATTTGGTTCACGGCACCTCACAGGATCGTGAAGTTAAACTAACCGCTTTACGTAAACAACAGGCAGAAATAGCTCAGCAAATTAATGCGGTTGAACAAGGCATGGATGTTGGGATGTCAACAACACAAGTGCGTGAACGTATGTTTTTAGTGTCGGATATGTCGCGGCAGCTTTTGGGTGAATTTCGTCAGGTAGAAGCTAATTTCCGTCACCTTGATCTCAATACCCGTAAAACGATTACTTTAGCAGAGCACCACAAAGGTAAAGTGTTAGATCAACTATTATCCGGACAAGATGTGATTGATGATTCCGATGAGGGCAGTTCTTTCAGTGCTTTTTTTGAATTGTTGATGAGCGCCGCAATGCGGGAAAACCTACGTCAGGATCTAAAACAATTATTGAGTTTGGAAGAAACCCGTGAGTTTGCCCAAAACGATGAACTGTTACGCCATTTATATACCTATTTACTTGATGCAGGCACTAAGGTAAATCAAACCAAACAATTGATAACCGAGCATTTGAGCCGGTATATTCAAGAGCAGTCACAAGATAATCGGCGCATTATTGAACTTATTCGGGCATTTGAAGCGCAAACATTAAAAACATCAACTTTTCTGGGAGCATCAGTGAAAGGATCCGTAAAAGATCTAAGTTTTGAATTAACAGATTTCAGTGCTGATATTTCACCGGTATTAAGCAGACATTTATTTCAGGCTAAAGATAAAGAACAATTAGATTCAGCACTGCAAGTTGCAGAGACCAATCCTCAAGTAGATTTAACCGCTTTGTTCGATATGAGCCAGGTCAGTGAAGTTGAGTTGCTCCATAATATTGAGAAAAGTCAGTACCTTAATCAAGGTCAGACAACTTTAGCGCAAGTTGTAGCACAAGTGCCGATTGAACAAGGACTTGACGAAATAATAACCTATCTGAAAATTGCCTGTGAACAACAAATTAATGCTCATATTGATGATAATCAAAAACAGCACATTAGCTGGCAGGCAACAACAGGGGAAACCCGGCAAATTTCTATTCCGTTGATCACTTTTACCCGTGAACACCTTTCTTAAAGAAAAGCTTAAAGAAAAACTTAAAGAGAAAAATGAACATGACAGAATTTAGAGGCCAGATAAATTTAGCGAGTAACGATATTTCAGACGGAAGGCCTTTGAATGGCAGTTGTTTGAAAGAAAACACGTTGTCTGAAAAAATAGCGAATGATGATTTAGTAAAAATACAAAAATCATCAGTGCAAATTCGTTTGTTGAAAGGAGCAATATATCGCCAGAAACAAAGTGAGTTATGGACTTGGCTGGAGCGGGACCAATATCAGATCCGTCAGTACTTTGCTGAAATTGGTTTGTCTTTATTGTTAGATGAATCTGAAGGTTATGCTTTTTTACGGCAAATTGATTTTGAAGAAGATCAAGAACAAACAGCAGCTATTGCTTTACCACGTTTGATCACAAAAAGGGCCTTGCCATTTGCTCAGTCATTATTGCTGGTATTGATCCGCAAACGTCTGGCTGAACACGACAGTGAAGAAAGTAGTCCTCGTCTAATTATCACCAGATCAGAAATTCACCAATGGCTACAGCCTTATTTTCAAACGAATAATAATGAACTTAAGCAACAGAGAGAATTTAATGCCCTGATCAATAAAGTGTCTGAGCTGGGTTTTATCAGAGTACTTAGAAACTATGAAGATGAATTTGAAGTGCAGAGGATCATTAAGGCATTTATTAACGCTGAGCATATTGCTCATCAGCTGACGTTATTGACAGCATACGCAAGGAATAAATCGGTAGGACTAGACGACGTTGTGCAGGAGAAATAAAACATGATAGATCAATCATCAGAATCATCAACTAAGCCATCAACAGAAGAAGTATTAATACAGGAGAAAAAACAAACCTCAGCTCAACCATTAATTCCTGCTGAAAAAAGCACTACAGTTAACGGGTTGTCGAAAGGATTTCGTTTGGCACAACTGGAAGTATTTAATTGGGGGACTTTTGACGGTAAAGTCTGGCGGTTAACCTCACAACAAGATAACTGTTTATTAACGGGCAATATTGGCAGTGGTAAATCGACACTGGTTGATGGTTTAACGACTTTGTTAGTGCCTCCACGAAAATTAGCGTTTAATAAAGCGGCGGGAGCCAGTGAAAAAGAGCGTTCGTTAGAGTCTTACTTTCATGGTTTTTATACTTCACAGCAAGACGAAAACGGCAAAGCCAGAGCGGTTGGTTTACGTCAAAATAATCATTACAGCGTTTTGTTAGCCCAGTTTCATGCAAGCACATTAAATGAAACAATTACCATAGCCCAGGTTTTTTGGTTAAAACCGGGAGAGCATAAGGTTAAACGTCTTTATATTGTTGCTCGTGACGCCTTGACTATTGGTGATGATTTTTCTGGTTTTGGCGCTCAAATTTTACAATTACGCAAGAAATTAAGAAAAAATGATCAAGTAGAATTATTCGATAGTTTTGCCCCTTACGGTCAATCTTTAAGTAAATTAATGGGGTTAGGTACAGACGGTAAAGCACTGGAGTTATTCAACCAGACTATTTCCATGAAATCTGTCGGCTCAGTTACCGATTTTGTTCGTCAAAACATGCTGGAAAAGCCCGATGTTGAAGTACAACTCGCCGAGTTAGAGCGTAATTATGAAGACCTGAAGCGTTTGCACGATGCAGTAGTTGCTGCCCGTCATAAAGTTGAATTGTTGGAGCCTGTGGTAAAACAAGGAGAACAGGCACTGACGGCGCAAATTGAGAAACAGCAACATTTATCTGCGCGTGAAGCTATTGATGCATTCATCGGTAAAAAATCGGTGACACTTTATCAGCAGCGTTTAGATAAGCGAAAACATGAGTTAGATCGCTTAACAATAAAGCTTAATGAGCTTGATAATAAGAAAGTAGCAATTGAGCGTAACAAGGCGCAATTACATGAAGAAATTAATAACAATGGAGGTTTGCGTTTACAGCAACTCAGTGATGAAATTTTCAGATTAGTTAAAGAGCGGGATCAAAAACAACAAGTTTATGGTATTTATAAAAATTTATTAAAAGATTTAGCCTTGTCCGAAAAATTAGTTGCTGGGGTGTTTCTGGGTAATATTGATTCGGCCAAAAACGTGGTTGAACAACAGTCTGAGCTGATTTTACAAAGTGAAGAAGATATTTTTATCGCTAGAAAATTGCTCGATAGTTTGCAACAAAATCAAGATGAAATTAATGAAGAACTTAATGCATTAAAGCAGCGAAAATCGAACATACCCTTGAATCAGTTAAAGTTACGGCAAGGCTTGTGTGAGGCACTAAAACTTAATGAAGCACAATTGCCATTTGTGGGTGAATTGCTTCAGATAAAAGCAAAACATAGTCACTGGCACGGGGCGATTGAACGGGTGTTGCATAATTTTGCTTTATCGCTAGTGGTGCCTGACGACCTTTATCGTCAAGTGTCAGAATTGGTTAACAAGACTCATTTAGGTGGTCGCTTGGTTTATTACCGAGTGAAGGCTGAACAGTACCAATTTATTAGAGATAATTTTATTAAAAATAACAATGATGAAGGTACACAGGATAACTTAATCAATAAGGTGGAGATAAAACCTGATAGTGAGCATTATACTTGGTTGAAAAATGAAATAGCCCGCCGTTTTAATTATCAATGCTGCGATGATTTAGCAGATTTTCGCCGAAGTGAAAAAGCGATCACCGCTAAAGGGCAAATGAAATCGGGAAAATCTCGCCATGAAAAAGATGATCGTTATGATATTAATGATAAACGCCGCTTTATTTTAGGTTGGAGTAATCAGGAAAAAATTTCTCTGTTAAATGCTCAACTTAATACTTTACAAATACAGAGTAAAAAACAGGAACAAACACTAGCGGCTTTGAATCTAGATAAAAATATACAACAAAAAGTACGTCAAAGTGCTAATAATCTTGCTAATTTTAATTTTACTTTTGAGCAGATTAACTGGCCTTCAGTGAGTAATTGCATTAGTGAATTACAAAGTGAAAAACAACAACTTGAAGAAAGTTCTGATGTTTTGAAACAACTGCAACAGCAACTGAAAAATGCAGAGCAGGAAAATAAACTGATCACCGACAAGTTTAATCAAACCAATCAAGATTTAGGTAAAAAGTCGGCAGAAATTGAAAGTGATCAAGAGGCGTTAATAAAGAGTGAACAAGCCTGGAAGTGTTTACCTGAAAATGAGCAAGCTCAATATTTCGTTATGCTAGAGCAGTTTGTATTGCAATATTTGAAAGACAAAGTGTTTAACTTAAAAGAAATAGGAACGCGTAAACAAGAGCTGAATAAAAAGTTAAACGATAAAGTACATTATTTACAGGAAAAAATAGGCAAAAAGGAACGGGCGATGGTAAATGCGATGGCTGATTTTGCTCATGATTTTCCTAACGATGTTACTGAATTAGATAAAAGTCTTGCTTCTTTACCTGAATATAAAGCGATGCTTGATAAGCTTGTAGCGGAAGATTTGCCGAGGCATGAACATAAATTTAAGGAAATGCTCAACCGTGACACCATTCGTGCAATGGCAATATTCAGAAGTCAGCTGGAAAAAGTTAATGAAGATATTGACGGACGGATTGCGCTGATTAATCAGGCACTACGTGGGTTAGATTACCAAACAGGCACTTATATTGAAATTGATTCGATAGGTTCGTTCGATGTTGATGTTCGGGATTTCAAAGAGCGGTTAAAACAATGTGTTGAATATGCTACCGACGATAATTTGTACTCGGAAGATAAGTTTATCCGGGTAAAAGATTTAATCGAACAAATGCGTAATGAGCCAAAATGGACGCAAAAAGTGGTTGATGTACGTTACTGGCATTTGTTTAATGTGGTCGAGCGGTACAGGGAAGACGACAGTGAAAAAGAATGTTATTCAGACTCAGGGGGTAAATCGGGCGGGCAAAAAGAGAAATTGGCATATTCTATTTTGGCGGCAGCAATAATATTGCAATATGGTTTAATTGATAAGCAATATCAGGTTAGCCATGATGCTAAACGTCGTTTTAACCTGATAGTGATTGACGAGGCATTTGGCAGAGGCTCAAAAGACAGCACTCGTTTTGGTCTGGAGCTATTTAAAAAATTGGGATTACAATTATTATTAGTGACACCTCTGCAAAAGTTAGATGTTATTGAACATTATGTTCAGCAAGTTCATTTTGTTGATCTTCAAAATAATCGATCAATGTTGTTGAATATGACCATAGATCAATATCGTGAAAAAATGCGTCAGCATAAGCAGGAAATTGGTTCAGATGGTGGAAAGAATAAGGCTATCAGTGAATATAAAGAAATGATTGAAGAGTTGTGATTGAAGCAGTTGTGATTGAAGCAGTTGTGATTGAATAGGTCTGCTTTTATGAAAATTATTTGCAAGCATGGGTACTTGGTTTTGGCCAGTGTAGTAAATAGAAGAGTAACAGAAGAGGAAATAAAAGTGGAAATAGACGAATAAATGAAATCACCTCAGCAAATTAAACAACTAATACTTAAAAAGTGGCAGAGTTATTTTTTTCATAAGGACTGGCTTCAAAACGTTAGTTTTAGTACAGAGTCATTAACTAAAATTGATGAACATTTAGAAATAAACGCAATTTTTCCCTATTTGTTAAAGCTGGAAAAAATAACGGATAAACAAATGTTACATCAATTTAGTGAAGTGACTAACTGGATAGAGCAGTTAAAGGTTTATCAGGCAAAACACAGTCAGTATTTTAGCCTTAATTGGCAAGAGGTTAATTTTCGCAGTTTAGGCAAGCAAAAAATCCCCTGCGCGATCATCTTTGATAATATTGAATGTCTGGCGCGTTTTTTAGGGGGGTGGCAGCAATGGCAAAGTTTCACAGCTCAAACGGAAATTACGGTAAATCAATTTCCTTTACTGATCCCGTACTTGCAACAACGTCCGGCTGAACTAATGCAAAATTTAGCTGTTTGGCCACAGCTGTTATCTGTTTGTCAGTATTTTATTGCTAATCCAAAACCTAATTGTTATCTACGGGAATTAAGCATTACCGGTATTGACACTAAATTTATCGGTCTTAATAAAGGGATCCTGAAAAAATTATTGGATCAAATATTAGCTGCTGATGCCATTAATAAAGAATTTGAAAAATTAACCGAGCAGGGTTTTGAAAAGCGCTTTGGTTTAAAATTTTCACAACCTAGAATTCGGTTTCGGGTGCTGGATCAAAGTATGACGGCTGATTTAGGCGGTTTTACTGATCTGGAAGTGAATATTGATGACTTTGCTAAATTGGAAATATTGTGTGATAAGGTCTATATCACTGAAAATAAAACCAATGGTCTGGCTTTCCCTCAGGTTAATAATGCCATTGTAATTTTTGGTTTAGGTTATGGTATCAGTGTATTGAAAAATATTGCCTGGCTAAAACAATGCAGACTCTATTACTGGGGGGATATCGACACTCACGGTTTTGCTATCCTTGCTCAAGCCCGTAGTTATTTGCCTAAATTGAAATCCTTTTTAATGGATGAAACCACCTTGTTAATCTGTAAAGAATATTGGGGGCAGGAGAGTGTTGATAAACGTCATCAAGCTGAACATTTACCTCAATTAACGACCCAAGAGCAAAAACTTTATCAACAGCTTAAAAGTGATCATTTTTGTGAAAGGCTCAGGTTAGAACAAGAACGTATACCGTTTGAGTATTGGCAGCAAGAGTTGTATTAAAAATGTTAATGGTTTTTCCTTCTCAATAATTAACTTGCCTCTGTAGTCTGCTCAGGTAATTTGAAAACACCAACAAAACATAGTTGAAATTGGCAGTGTCGCAGTTAACTTTAGAGACTATAATAATCTGTTTTTATTGTGTTTATTAGATAAAGGCAGTGTCAGCTTTTGCAAAATAAAAATTTTATTGCGTAGGATGGGTTAGCCGCAGGCGTAACCCATCAAAATATATTTATTCCTGACACTTAAAGGAAAG
>JABSOJ010000149.1 GCA_013216005.1 Alteromonadaceae bacterium
ACGGTGGCAGAATTGGCCCTGACTTTTTGAGCAAACGAGATTGATTTTTGATTAGCTTTTTTTAATTCACGCTGAAAATGAGCGCTGTTGCCTCTTAAATCAATCGTTAATGTTGATAATACGGACATGTTTCCTCATTAATAAATCATTAGAAAAGTCACTAAAAAATATCAGGCAATTAGCCAATTGCTTTAAATAAGGCTATTTGCTGTGCGATTGTTTGCGGTGGTGCTTTAAAACACGGCATAAATTCATCCGGTTCAATAAAGGTCTTTCGGGTGTAATGCGGGCTGTTCACAATATTGGCTTGCTGAAGGGCAAAACGATGCGTTTGTGCTTTGGCTCCGAAGGGGTATAACCGATAAAAGGCTTGCCATTCGTCTAACTGTACGGCTGATATACTGCTTAACAGTAAATCAATGTCTAAGATCCCCGCAGCCAAACCGAGTTGCATGGCGAATACCCGCTCTGGCTGCTGACTTAGTTTTTTGCGGCGACTTCCTCGCTGTCTTTCTCTTCATCCGTTCCATCATCCGTATTAGCTCCTGTCTCACTATCTGTGCAGTTAAATGAAACACCGTTAAATTGACAAATGGTGACAAAAGCCTCCGACGTTTCAGTCGGTCTGTTTTGCACTAAGCTTTCAATTTGTTCATCGGTGGTAAATAACAAGTCTCCGTGATCATCCACCATGGAAGCGCCGACCACTTTCGCTTGCGGCCGTAACAAAGAAACTTCGTCTGTGCCCTCGCACGTTGAAATCATCTCCAAATATTGCAACCGCTCGGTAGCAGTCCATTGTTGCACCCGAATTTTTACGCCAAATAAAGTCAATAATGTTGTTTTTAACGCGATATGCGCCAGTAGCGCTTGTGCGGTATTTAAGACCATGAGGGTTTCCCCGAAATTTTAAGGGTGAATGATTGGGTGATGTTTTCTTTAAGCGGAGTAGCAATGCCGTAGCTGGTGACTAAACCTAAAAAGGTCACCATAGTATGCTCTGCATCCGGCCAGGCTATCTGATAATTAACCGGCACATCCGAATCAAAATCACTACGCAACAAAATCGCCGTTGGATCGGTTTTTTTGTACTTCACTTTAATGGTGACTTCACCCGCGCTGCGTAAACCGCCTTCAAATTCTTCATAACCACCGACACTGTCAAACGTCGTGGTGTCTGTCGTTTCACGGGTTAAGGTGATATCACCCATTTCTAATATTTGGGCAATATCGACAAAGGTTTCTTCCTCTTGACCGTCTTGGCCTTTTTTACCGTTTCCACGGCGTAATTTCGTACCTATACCTTTACTCATAATTTGCGTCCTTATAATGAAGGGTTAATTCAAAGGTTAAACGATGCTCATTGGGCCTGTTTAACAGTCGCTCGGTTAAGTCGAAAACAGCTAAAATAGTATGCGCTGCCACCTTGTTTTTTAAGTTGGCTAAAAACGGGATCAGTACTTTTTTAATAGGATTCAAATCACTCGGGTGTAACGCCCATACATCAATCTGCAGTTGGGCTTGTTGTTCACCACTTAAGCCTGAATAAGTTTGCTCATGTTGATTCAAAATGTTTTGTACTAACAAACAGGGAAACGCTGGGTTTTCGGGTAAGTGGCAGGCGTAAAATCGATTGTTTAAGTGTTCGGTTAACACCCGATTAGTTTTTAACGCTTTCACTAACGTAAGTTCAATCATCTCTTAGCAACTATTCTATTAAACCACAGCCTGTTTTTTAGCTGCAGACTCAATACGTTTTTTCATCATTTGTGCAAATATCCCGACCGAACTTTGCCAATGTTTCGCTAATGCCCTGCGTAAAAAGGGGTGTGCGGGTTGTTTTGCGGTGCCATATTCAGCGGCTATGACTCGATGAAAATATTTTTTGTTGATCGCCACCCTCGCCGTTGCTACCGTACCTGTCTGGCCTTTGCCTTTTTTAGTGCGTATTTTGATCCCGTTAAAAAGTAACGCGCCGGTATCTTTAGGTGCATTCGCCAGAACGTCTTCATAAACGGGCTTCGCTGCCGCTCGGAGGGCTGAAACCATGACTTTTTGTGCTGTTTTTACTTCAAGTGTTTTTAACGCTGTTTCTAATCCTTTCAATCCGGAAACATTCATTGACTCAAGCATTATCGTCTTGCCTTCCTCTTAGTTCTACGCAATGAATATTCAAGCGTCTGTTGGATAAATTCACATTTTCAACGGTTTTAATTTCGTAAGTGATGTCGTTTACAATCAATTGTTGTTTTGGCGTAATACGCACATCAAACCGACAAAATAAATGCAAGACGATCTCCTGACTGTCTTCTGTCGTCAAAGCCGCACGATTCATTTTATAACTATCTACCCCCACCCTAACTTCAAACACGATGGGGGTTGAGATAGGATAACCGAAGTCATCAACACGTTCAGCCGCAACGAGATCAGTAACGGAAGCCACATGTTTAAGATCTCCGGCTTTTACAAGTTCTCTAACCAACGTACACCTCAGTAAAACCCGCAAGACACGCCTTAAAAGCAGGGTTTTCAGATAAGTTAAGTTCAGTTGTTGATTCCCGATGTAAATACAAGGTCGATAACACCAGTTTGATGGCCATTTCTAATGCCGACTTTTTAGATCCACGTAATTCATCGAGGGCAATGGCATTAATGTCACTTTCAGGAATTTCCGCTCGGGTGAGATAAAGATCACGCTCCAGTGCTTGCTCCACAATGCCCTGAGCCGCTAAAATTAATCCCGTGACGAGGGCATTATCCCCGTCACCCGTAAGCCCAAGTTGTAGTTTTGCCTCATTAAGACTAACGATTGACATGATGTCACCACGCCCTATTCCGTTTGTTCGGATGAGTCTGTTGAATTTACTTCATAAGCTTCCGCAACTGCAGGTTTTAGGGCAAGAATATTTTTGGCTTTCTCCCCACCGAAACCCGCCACATCTCCGTTGGCATAACGTTGATAAGGAGCGATAAACTCAATAACGACGTTTTCTTTTTTCGCTGCTTTCGTTTCTTGTAATACCTTTTCTTGTGCTTGCTTTGACATAGGTTTTCTCCAGATTGTTTACCCGATTATTTACTAAGTTATTTACCAGGTTATTTACCAAGTAATGCCCGTCCCTAATTGCAACCCTTCCAGATGACGGAAACCAATATCATTGCCAGTAACAACACGCAATACGCTTTGGTTACGGGAATAAGCAGAAACCAAGGTGCCAGTTGAATCGTTGTAAGTGGCTTCACGGCTAAAATCAATCGACATTTCACCCGTTTCACCAATAACCACATCCGCAAAGTCAGCAAAATAAATCTCAGTTTCATTGCTGCCAGCGCCTAAATTCACCGGAATATTAGTGGTATGACGCACCGGGTAACCTTTCAACATGCCCTGCGCCATTTCAGGGTAAACCTTGTTGCCATTACCATCGCGCAAGCCTTGCAGTTTCATAAAACTGCGCGGTGACATGCCCCAGCCTGGTGACGTCATGTTAGAGTCTGAGTTCATTAAACCGAGAATAAGTACATCCAGATAAGCATCAATCGTGACTAAATCAGCGGTGCCTTTCCAGGTAACAGTTCGACCTCCTTCAGTCGCCGTTTTCTTAAAACCTGTCGGGGTATTACCCGTGCCATCGTCACGTAAAAAGGCTTTATCCTGACGGTTCGCTATCGCCATGATCATGTCATTCAGGAAAATTTGCTCGGTGTTAAAACCTGCATAACCAATTAATTCATTAGAAATGGGCACAATGGTCATTTGCGTTTTCGCGGATAATTTCACATCATCCGTTGCACTGCCTTCGGCATTTTGCGCTTCATTCTCGCCTTTATAGCCTGAAGTAGCCCCGCCCGTTAAACGTGGCATGGTTAAATTACCGTTAACCAAAGGAACAATACGCGCGCCTAAGGCACGGACTATCGTTTTCGGGCGAAGTAATTCAATCACATCACTGGCCATTGTTTCGGGAATTAATGAACCACCAGAATCAGCCGCAGTAGACACGGCCATGGCCACTTCTTTATCACCAATTTCATTCGCGGCAAATTTTTGTGCTAAGTTCAGATCACCATCACCTGCTGCGATGGACATGGCAAAACGGGCAACTTGTGATCCCGGATATTGCTCAGGTGTTTTTTTTACTTGAATGGCCGGACTACCAATTGGTGCATCAACCGGAGTAGCTGACGCTATATTCATACTTTCCACTGCTTGTGCCCGGGTAATTTGACCCGCGAGATTTTCAAAATCGGTTTGCAATGATTGAAATTGCTCAAGCTCTTCTGCAGAAAGACTTTCGCCTTTGGCTTCTTTATCCGCTAAAACTTTAACTTTGGTTGCAATTGTCGCCTGATCGCGGCGTAATTCTTCAATGCGTGGCATCGTGTACCCCTTATTTTTTGGTCATAAAAAAAGACCACAGATGCGATCTTGGTTTAATACCTGATTTATTAATAGATTGAAAACTCTGCCGCGAGGCTAGAGTTGTGTTGTCATTTTCATATGTGCGGCTTGAATAGCAATACTGCTCGTTACTTGTGTTATTTGAGATGTTTGTGGTGCCTGGTTAGCAATAATAGTTTGTGCAATTTCATTGATTGCATCTTGGGGCGTTGAAACCCGATCCGCTAACCCTAAATCAACCGCTTGTTGTCCTTCGAAAGTATCCGCTTCTGTCGCAATCACTTGCTCAACAGATAAATTGCGATATTTGGCGACCGCATTGACAAATTTCATATAAGTCAACTCCATACTGGCATCGATAGAGGCGCGTTCTTCTTTCGACATTTCCATGTCAGAATGGAAATCAACCTTACGTGCCCCACGGAAAAAGGTTTCTATTTTGATACCGTTAGCTTCATACATTTTAGTTAAATCAACCCGTTTTTGATATACACCAATAGAGCCGACCCCGCTGGTATCAGAGACAATAATTTCAGTACAAGCCGAGGCTAGTAAATAAGCTCCGGAATAAGCGTTAAAATTAATAATGGCACGTATGGGTTTAATAGTTCGGCTTTGATAAATAAATTCAGCACATTCAAAAGCCGCTTGCGCGGTGCCACCACCTGATTGAATATCAAGCACTATTTCAGAAACTTGATCATCATTTAAAGCTTTGGTCATTTGACAGCGAAGCAACTCATAACTCATGACTTCTTCACAAGCTTCGGTAATATTACCGCGACGTGGTACTAAAATACCGTGAACAGGAACAACCGCTATATTTTCTCCGTCTTCAGGGCTACCAAGCGCAATGACACCAACCTTACCAACATTCATCATCAAATCATTGGTTGAGCCAAGAATTTTGCTTTTCAAAAAGCTGGTCACCGTATCCGCCAATTCAGCGGTGGCTAATAACGGTTGGTTAAACGCCATTTGGGCAATATGAGCTAGGTTCATGATTTTAGGCATAGTATTTCCTCGACTTCTTTCTCGGCTTCGACAATGCGCTCAGGTGAAGCACTTTGTATTTTTGTATTAATGTTTTGGTTGTTTTGGCTTTTGGAATCGACCATGTTTAAAGGCGTTATATATTTATCGCCTCCTTCAACAGGCGGTAAATTTTCCAATCGGCGAATATCGTTAACCGATAACCATCCCCACTGACGTGCCATCGCATACGATTCATACCGTGTTTTTAAATCACCGCGTATTAATCCGCTAACATTAAATTCAATGAAATATTGTGAGCGCTCTGAGGGTAACAATAAGTCTCGGCGCATCGCCGATTCCCAACGTTTTAACCACGGCAGTAATCCAAAAATTAAAAAGTTTAAGTTTTGTTGTTCAATGGATTTATAAGACTCTCCGGCATTTTCACCGAGCATCGCTAACGGAATACCGTACAACCGGGCTATATCAGCAATCGACATTTTACGCGCTTCCAGTAATTGCGCTTGTTCGTTGGTCATCGCCATTTGCTTGTAGGTCATGCCTTCTTGCAGCATGGCGACCGAAAACATATTTCTTAAACCTGAATTTTTCGCAATAAAGGAGTTAACGACCTTATCCACTCCGTCTTGTGTACCAATGGCTTTGACTTCTTTTGGTCGTTCAATCACACCAGATAAAGTGGTGCCATTTGAAAACACGCTGGACGCATGCTGTTCAACGGCCAAAGCTAAACCAATCGCATCAGCACTGGTTTGTAAGGGGGATACCCCTTGAAAACCATCTAAACTAAAGGCTTTAACATGGTGTATCAAACGCATCGGCAGCGTTTCTTTTTCTTCAATCAAGTGATAATACGGCAGACCATCTTTGCCTCTCAGTATTTGCACTTTATCCCGGTGAATGGGGATCAACTCCTGAATTTCACCTTTGTTATTGCGATCAATTAAGGCCAGGTGGTTCCCGTTTAAGCCCAGATAACCTTGTGCCGTTTCAAAATACTCAAAGCTGCTGTCTTTTTGGTTCGGCTGGTAATGCAAAATGTTATACAGCGGGTGTTCAAGCGCTTTACTGCGTTGATCACCGTCACGTCTGTAAACTTCACACGGTAATTGCGCCACCGATTCAGCCAATAATGTTACCGCACGATAAACCGCAGATTGTGCCAGGGCGGTTTCAGGCGTGACAATGATCCCTGATTTTGCCGACACAGCGCGAGATGCACCAAAGATACTGAAATTTTCGGCTGCTCCTGAGCTGTTAGTCCATAAACTAGAAAAGAACATGGTTATTGTTTACCTGATTTTTTGGCCTGCTGTTTTTTGTTAACCATTCGACCATAGGCGGTTGCCCGTGACATTAAAAAAGAAAACAACAACAGCGATAAACCTACCACAATAAAACCTGCGGCCGGATAAATTAAATAAGCGCCATAAGAAATGAGACCTACACCAGAAAAGCCAATCAAAATACTCAGTATATCTTTTAACATCCTACTTCCGCCGTATCATAAATAGAGTCAGGTTCAACAGGCTCACGCTCTTGCAGCATGGCCTCGCCAATAGCCATGATCAAGGCGACTGCCCCGTCAATTTTATTGATTGCTTTTTGTTTAATGGGCCGAACAATATCGTCATTTCCAACCAAATGCTTACCAATGACATTTGAAATATTCCACGTCATGATCGGATTGCCGTCATGATGAAAACGACCACTATTAATGGCCGCTTCCAGTTCTTTCATCGGATCACTTAAGTTGGTGTAATTTTGAGTAATGGTGACCACTTCCAGCCCTTCATCCATTAGGTGATGGCCAAGGTTCGTTGCACCGTGCGGATCTAACGGAATTTTTATGCTAGGTGTGACTAAATGACTTTCTACAATGTCGTGCTGAATTTCACGGTAATCAATTTCGGCCCCATCGGTGATACTTAACACACCTAAATTGATGTACTTCTGATAACGCTCACCTAACGAGGCGTTTTCATTGTCGTAAGCGGTATCATACGGCACCCAAAATTGCGGCGAAATACAATACCAGTGGCGTTTGCCCTTAATGGTTTTCCAAAAAATCCGTGCTTTGCTATTCATATCAAGCTTACGGGCTAAATCACACGCCTGGACACAATCCTGACCTTTGAACTCAGCTATTTTTAACGTTTTATCCTCACACGCTTTCCACTTTTCCATGTTGAAATAAGCTTCTTTCGCAGAAACCCATATGTTTAAATGTTTGGTTTTAAAACGGTTGGTAAAGCGAGGACGCGCAATGGCTTTTTGTTGCTGGTTTAACAGATAATCCGCTTTAACCGAAATGCCGTAATTAGGATTTGCCTTGATCAGCGCTTCCGGTGCAGTCCAGTCATCACCGTCATCGATACCATAAATGAGCCCGAATAAAGTATCATCTTTAGTGCCCCTCAGCATTTCAATAATGCGCTGCTCAAGATCATAACAAGGGCTATCAATGTCAGTGCCCGCCGTGGTGATCACCAGCATCATGGGTTGTTCGCGTGCGCCCATCCCCGTATTGAAAGTGTCGTACTGATCATCCGTTGGGTGTTCGTGATATTCATCAACAATGGCTATATGCGGACTTGCCCCGTCACCTGGTTGACCGATCACCGGCTCAAATACCGAGCCGTCAGATTTCACTAACTTTTTGGCATTCACTTCAATGCCAAATTTCTTCCGTAAATTAGGGAGCTTGCTCACCATTAATTTAGCGGGTTTAAAAACTTCCCACGCTTGCTTTTCGTTGGTGGCACCACAGAATATTTCAGCACCAAATTCGTTGTCGGCACAAAAGCCAAACAAGCCAACACCTGCCGCAACTGCTGACTTGCCATTTTTACGGGGTACTTTTAAATAAACTTCTCTGAATCTTCGGGTGCTATCTGATTTTTTTAACCAGCCAAAACCCACGGTAAAGAAAAACAATTGCCAGGGCTCTAACGTCAGTCTTAATTTTCGTCTGAGCCATTCCCCTTTGGTGTGGGGCAATAATTGAATAAACTTACAAATACGCTCTGCCGCGTCACGATCAAATTTATAAAGAAAGCCTTTGTCTTTTTGTTTTTTTAATTCAGTAATATGTCGTATACACGCGAGGATGGTATATTTACAGGCTGGAATTTTACCTGCGATAATATCCCGCGCATATTTATTCGCGGCATTAACATTTGGATAAGCTGCCATAAATTCATAGTTTAGAAATCATCAAATTCATTTCCTTCATCAGCAGAGCCAGAGCCACCGTTCATAAATCTGACCCGACTCATTGGATTCAATCCGAGCAATGAACCTGCTCGGGTGATTTGTGCAAAGGCATCGTTTCGGACATTCACAAGAGGGTGTTTTTTAAGGCCACCCGATCCTGCTTCAGTGGTATAACAGCCCGCTAATGCCACATCGCACTTCAACATCATCGCATGAGCATTACAGTAAGAAAGTAGCAAAATAACGTCTTCTGAGGCAAAAACACCCCGTTTTATGAGTAGTTTTGAGTTGGTTTTCCAACACTCGACGGCGTTGTGATCAATGAGCTCAACCGGGGCTCTGACAGACTTGATAGCTTCGTCGCCGACCGCGGAAACACTGGGTTTCTTGCCTGCACCTGGGGAGCGAACTTCATTCATATAACCACTCAAGTTTGTTTGTATTTTAAGCGAAAAAGCACCAAAAAAAAGTTTCTTATTAGGCGCGCATAAAAATTTGATTAGGCGGCTGTGCTCAATAAGTGTTTGCTTTTGAACAATTTTAGGCCCCCACCCCTTAACATCATAACTTGTACAAAGTGATCGCTGTGTGACCATAACGTCGAAGGATCTCATTCACTGATTTGTTACGTTCCCAAGCGGTTTTAACCTTGGCGCATTCAACACAGAAGCATGACAGATTGCTATAGTCTTCTGTGCCACCTTTGGCGACTGGGATAATATGCTCGGTGATCATCTTGCCATCGACCACGATTGAAGGTGTCTTAAGCAAATGATTCAGGCAGATGTTTCCGGCCAGTGCTTTTATCTTGGGCGAGATGCTTTTCCATTCTTTGGTATGGTGAACACGCTTACCTTTGGCTGACTGTTGCTTGCCATATCTGCCCCAGTTCGCGTTATCTGCATGCGTATCACAGTAACCATGTCGGTTAATAGTTGATTTACCGCAACCACCTTGTCGGCATCTTTTAGGCGTTGCTCTAGCCATCAGATACACCCCTTGAGTGTTTACCTTTGACCAACGTCATTTCTA
>JABSOJ010000150.1 GCA_013216005.1 Alteromonadaceae bacterium
GTTCTTAATGTATCGCTCAACATCACCATGTTCGCTACACATTTTCTGCTCTGATTGTAATTCTGTGATCATTTGCTCAAGTTGTTCTCTAGCGCAAGTAAAGAATGAAAAATCAGGAGAATTCAAGTAAGCTACATTCATGGGGAGCCTTAGTAGTGTGTCTTGTGGCGTGTCGTAACAATATAAGTAACACAAAAAGGCTTCTCTATCCTCATTTATTTTCAGTAACCTATTGATCACAAATAGATCTTTTTATATTTTCGTCGAACGAAAGGATCTACACCCAATTAATTACATGAAAATAATTAGATTAATATTCAAATCAGGAACTAATCATTAAATATAACGACTAATTTCTGATTTACTTTAGGAACTCCCGAAAAATTATTACGTTAGCATTCGTCAAATAAACAAATTATAATAATTTTTCGAAATTATTTAAGAAAGGTATTCTTTTATCAATAATTCAGCTATTTGAATGCTGTTAGTTGCCGCCCCTTTTCGAACATTATCAGCCACAATCCACATATTTATCCCATGTGAATGACTGATATCTTCTCGAATACGACCTACATAAGTTTCATCACTTCCGCTGGCATTGCCTATTTGAGTAGGGAAATCTTCATCATTAGCACAAACAACTAAGCCAGGCGCCTTACTTAATAAATCTTTAACTTCTTCAGCAGAAATTTGAGTATTTGTTTCTATATGAAGTGATTCACCATGACCAAAAAAGACAGGAACCCGTACAGCAGTAGGATTAAGCAAGACACTGTCGTCACCTAAAATCTTTTTGGTTTCCCATACCATTTTCATTTCTTCACGAGTGTAACCGTTTTCTTCAAATGAATCGATTTGAGGAATTACATTAAAAGCTATTTGACGTGAAAATGCTTTAGGCTCTACAGGTTTGCCACTGAGTAAATCAGCGGTTTGTTTTGCCAACTCATCCATTGCCGCTTTTCCGCCACCTGAAACCGACTGATAAGTGCTCACGTTCACACGACTTATACCAACGGCATCATATATTGGCTTTAATGCCACCATCATTTGAATGGTTGAACAATTAGGGTTAGCAATAATATTTCTATTACGGTAATCAGCCAACGCCTCAGGATTAACTTCCGGAACAACTAATGGAATATCTGCATCATATCGAAATTCAGAGGTATTATCGATAACAATGCAGCCAGCGTCGCCAGCCATCGGAGCATATTTAGCTGAAGTAGCACCACCAGCAGAGAAAAAACCAATTTGAGCCAAACTCCAATCAAACTCATCAGCATCAAGCACTTCAATGCTTTCACCGTTAAATTCTATAAACTGACCAGCAGAACGAGCACTTGCCAGTGGGTATAGCTTGTTAATGGGGAAATCTCTTTCTTCAAGAATTTCCATAAGGGTTTTACCTACTAAACCTGTTGCACCAAGTACGCAAACATCAAATTTCTGTGACATGTTCCTCTCTCTTTATCGGGCAATATTTTTGTTACAATCGATTTTAATACTAGTAGCAAAAATTAAGAATTAAAGCACGAGTACTAAAATAAAATTATCTATTAAAACCAAGTCGATGTGGAACATCGCACTTAGTCACATTTTGCAAGGAAACAGATATTGCAGAAAACTCCCTGCGAGCGGGGTAAGTCTTACGTATCATGTCAAAACCTTGGCAACTTATCTGTTGACGAAATATAGCATCGTCACGTCTAACATCGTAAACCATTTTTACTAACTGATTTAGTATTATTTCATCAAAATCTTGTTTTATCTCGACATAATTAATTGATGCTGTCGGTAGAAATTGACCTAAATTCAATACTATGGGCTTATTCAGTTCTTTACATAATGCCTGATAGAGCATTTCAGTTCCACTAGCTTTTCCTTCTAAGCTATAACCAGCAATGTGTGCTGTAGCAATATCTGCAAATTCAATTAAAGGTAACAATACATTTGGCTCGTTTTCCCAAACATCTAAAATAAGTTTAATCCCGTGGCCCTGCTGTTTAATTTTAAGTAAAGCCTGATTATCAATAACCTCACCGCGACAAGCATTAATCAATATTTGATCATCACGTAAACCTTTCAAACAAAGCTCATCAAGCAAATGGTAAGTCGCATACTCACCTTGGCGGGTTAACGGCACATGTAAAGATATAACATCACAATTAAGAGCCTGCTCAAGCGTAACAAATTTTCGTTTATCATCCGTTTGCTCTAGAAGAGGATCATATAATAAATACTTGATCCCTAACGCTTCACATTTTTTACTTAACTGGGTGCCTGTATTGCCAGCGCCAATAATGCCAATAGTTAAAGATGACAAATTAAGTAAATACCGTTCAGCCATCACAACCAGAGCACTTAAAACATATTCAGCGACAGAAATCGCATTACAGCCGGGTGCCGAATAAAAAGGAATATTTCGACTGGCTAAGTAATTTTGATCAATATGATCCATACCAATAGTTGCTGTACCAACAAAAGCCAGCTTAGTGTTTTTGCATAAAAGCGCTTCATTAACTTGCGTAATAGAGCGTACTAACAAAACATCAGCATCAGCTACTTGCTCTGCAGTTAATTTTCTACCGGAAAATGGAAAAAGATCCCCCAATTCACCAAAGAACTTATCAGCAAAAGGCATATTTTCATCATAATAAATTTTCATAAAACAACTAATATAACTAAATTGATTAAACTTGAAGTATTGTAAAAATAAAAAAACATAAAACATAACTTTTAGCGTATTTAATATACGAAAAATTAGAATTTATAACTGACGGTTTTTTATCAGATTTATAATACACTACAGGATGGCTAACCTCTTCGGTTAATCCATGCTGAATGCACTGATTATTAATAATTAAGGACTAATTAGTGCCTGAACGGAAACCCCTGAAAGTGTTACTACATATGCTCTTCGAGCTATTTTTAAAAACGAAGATTTTGAAAATTTGGCCCAAAAACACATAATATGCTTGAATTATCATCAAAACCGACTGATTTCCAAAGATCTTCAAACTTTAAAAGCAGCTACACCCCATACGTAATAAGACATGTAGACTTTCCGTTCAGGCACTAATTAGCAAAATATAAAAGTAACAAAATATTACTTTTCTTCCCGAAACTGGATCGTAATGAGGGTGATCCAATAACACGAAATGAACTCTACAAGATCTAATTCAATAACTGTATCTTGTAGTGCACAGATCGTGTCAGTGAGACATCCGAGCTGGACATCCACTTCGGAAGATGGACACTACTTATACTTTTTCATTACCAAAGTAGCATTGGTGCCACCAAAGCCAAAACTATTCGACATCACTAAGTCTAGCTCAACTTCACGCATTTCAGTAACAATGTCTAAACCTTCAGCTTTTTCATCCAGTGTGCTGACATTTACTGAAGGTGCCACAAAACTATGTTTCATCATTAACATTGAGTATATCGCTTCGTGTACTCCTGCGGCACCTAATGCATGTCCTGTCATGGCTTTAGTTGCGCTGATTGCCGGAGAATCTTTACCAAATACCTCTTGAATCGCACCTAATTCTTTTACATCACCAACAGGGGTTGATGTACCGTGAGTGTTTAAATAATCAATACGCCCTTCTACACCTTCCATTGCCTGTTGCATACAACGAATGGCTCCTTCACCGCTCGGTGCTACCATATCATGGCCGTCTGAAGTTGCGCCATAGCCAACAATTTCAGCATAAATGTGAGCTCCACGAGCCAGCGCATGTTCAAGTTCTTCAACAACAACCATACCGCCACCGCCAGAGATAACAAAACCATCACGATCGGCATCATAAGTACGTGACGCTTGCTCTGGTGTATCATTATATTTAGAAGATAATGCCCCCATACCATCAAACATCATGGCAAGTGTCCAATCAACTTCTTCACCGCCACCGGCAAAGACAATATCTTGTTTACCCAGTTGAATTAATTCTGCCGCATGACCGATACAGTGAGCACTGGTGGCACATGCTGAACTAATTGAATAATTAACCCCTAATATTTTAAACGGCGTTGCCAAACAAGCAGAACAAGTACTCGACATAGTTTTTGGAACAGCATAAGCACCAACACGTCTAATGCCACGTTCACGCAAAGTATCAGCAGAAGTAACAACATTAAATGATGAAGCACCACCAGAGCCAGCAACAATACCCGTACGGTAATTTGATACCTGTTCAGGAGTTAATTTCGCATCTTCAATCGCTTGTTTCATGGCAATATATGCATAACTAGCGGCATCACCCATAAAACGAAGAGCTTTACGATCAATGTGATCTTTAGTTTCAATGTTTGGTTTGCCCCAAACCTGACTACGCAGACCTTTCTCAGCAAAACTCTCGGAACGAGAAATGCCTGAACGTCCTAACTTCAAAGATTCTAAAACTTCTTCTGCATTGTTGCCGATGCTCGACACAATTCCTAATCCGGTGATCACTACACGTTTCATTTATATAACCATATCAAATTGAAAATTCGGGCGTATTATAACGATCTTCGCCCCCTATACTGGTCTATCCAGAGTACACTTGTACACTGAAAAAACATAAAGCCTTTAAAAATAAGCATTAGAGTAAGATATATTTTTATTTGGTTCTTATTTTACTCGTATTTCTTTATAATAAAAAGTGTATTTTAACTCAAAATCAAAAAAGAAAACATAGTGACTGAACAAATTTCAACGCGTAATAATAATATTGTTTTTCAACAAAACGGTTCGCCTTTTTCAGAACAATTTGATGATATTTATTTTGATAGTAAAACTGGCTACCAACAAAGTAGACATGTATTTATCGAAGGGAATAAAATTACAGAGCGTTTATCTAAGCTTCATTTAACTAACCCGCATTTTTCACAGACACAGTTAAAATCACACAAACCATTTATTATTGCAGAAACGGGTTTCGGCACAGGTCTGAATTTTCTATTAACTTTACAGGCGTTTCAAAAAGTTTTACATTCTTCTGAACTCTCACTTAACAAACAAACAAATCAAAAAAACAAGAGTGATAGCGATAGTCATAAAAATACAAAAAAACAGACTACCTCAGTAATTTTTATCAGCGTAGAAAAATATCCACTATCAAAAACACAATTAGCTCAATCATTATCAATATTTGTCGACCTGAAAGAATTTTCAGATCAACTGATCGCCCAATATCCAGAATCCCCTGTCTCAACCAACGGTGAGAATAGTTCATGTATCGGTAATAATGAACATCAACTCAGTTTTTTTGATGGTAAGTTCATTTTACACCTTATATTTTCAGATGCTGAACAAGCCCTGGCAAAAATTCATATCATGAATAAAAGACAAAGTGGTAAGGCAGATAAAGGTTTAGTTGACGCCTGGTATCTCGATGGATTTTCACCCGCCAAAAACCCCGAAATGTGGAGTGAAAAATTATTTGAACAAATTGCACGTTTATCAAAAGAACAAGCAACATTAAGTGCATTTACCGTTTCAGACAAAGTAAGACGACAACTTAAACAAGTAGGTTTTCGCATAACTAAACAAACATCAAATAATGACAAAAAAGAAATCACCACAGGTGTTTATCAGCAAAACCAACAGACAAACCTAGGTTACCAATTAAGACCCAATATAAAAAAACCTCAACAAGTGAGTATTATCGGTGGAGGAATAGCCTCAGCATGTGCTGCCTATATTCTTACGCAACAAGGCATAAAGGTTACCTTATACTGTAAAGATAATAACATTGCCCAAGGCGCATCAAGCAATGCTATCGCTGCTTTATATCCGTTATTGCACCAGCAACAGGATGATATCAGTGTGTTTTATCAACAAGCTTTTTGGCGAGCAAAAAGCTTGTACCAGCAATTATACGACGACGGATATCATTTCAGCCACGATTGGTGTGGTTTATTAGAAGTTTCTTATAAAACAGCTTTAGAAAAACGACAACAATCCTTTGAAAACCTGAAAGCATGGCCAGAGAATTTAATTAAAAGTATTGATCAAAAAACCGCGTCTAAAATTTCAGGGTTGCCTCTTAACAACGGAGGATTATTCATGCCAAATGCGGGTTGGATTGCCCCTGTGGAACTAGTTGAACAATTATTTAAAGCAGCAAGTGATACGAATAAATTATGCATTGAAACCAATACTGAAGTTGATAAAATCCATCACAAAGACAATAAATGGCAACTAAGCACCAACAAAGGAGAGCTGACAGCAAATATTTTAATTATTTGTGGCGGTGCAGAAACAATTAAATTAAATATTATCGACCAATTACCGCTTACTTCTGTAAGGGGGCAAATTACCAGTATGAAAACTAACCATAAAATGAAGGATCTCTCAACGGTTCTTTGCCATAAAGGTTATTTAACTCCAGCCAATAATGAACAACATTGCATCGGCGCAACTTTTGACAAAAACAGCTTTGATACAACAAGTAAACCAGCAGATGATGAATTCAATTTAAAAATGCTCGATAAATGTTTACCCGAGCTTGCTCAATGGACCCTTGCTGATATCACCAAAAGCAAGGCGAGACTTAGATGTATGACACCCGATCATTTACCCATGGTCGGTTCAGTCCCTGACAGTGATAAACATAAAGATCTCTATCAACATTTAAGAAAAGATAAAAATTGGCCTTATAATCAACCTGCCCCTGTGATTAATAATTTATATGTTATGACGGGATTGGGTGCCAGAGGATTATGCTCTGCACCTTTATTGGCTGACATTTTAGCTGCTGATCTGTGTGGAACCCCTTATCCTGTAGATAACAAATTATTATTTAATTTGGCACCTAACCGATTTGTTATTCGAGACATCATTCGCAGAAAATAAAAAACGGTAGAAAAAGAATCTATAAATCGTGCTCAACAAAACAATACTATTAAAGACTAAGCTATTGAAGACTATAAACCGGATATAAAACCTGATCGTTATAACCCGTAACAATTGGCAAATATCCGGATAACTCCTCATCTAAACTACTGTCTCCCGTATCAGCAATTAAAGGTCTGGCATTTAAAGCATTCAATTTTGCTTTAGTGGCAATTATAATAATATTTTCTTTCCCTACTGCTCGAATAATTCTCGGGCTTAATTGCTGATTACCACGCCCGAAAATATGCCCTTGCCCACCGATTAACGTGATCACCAATTTTATTTTACGCTTATCATTTGCAATATCGGTTGAATTACCATTATTGAGATGCGATTGAATTAATTTCCATAAATTTTGCTCTGTTACATCACTGGCAACAATTGATTGCTGATACACAACATCAACACCAAGCAAAGTATTTTCTAAGGACAATTCTTCCATCAAAAATGCGGTAGTAGAGCCTGAGCCAATAATAAACAATTCATCGTCCATTTTGTCGATAACATCAGCAGCAATATCTTGTAAAACCAACTCGTCAGATTCCTTGCCTCCAGATTTTACCGCTTGAACATACCTTAATTCACTGGGTATTTGCATTTCACCGTAACGTTTCGCTTTAACCACACCTTGACGAAATAAACTTTCGTCAATATCCATCACATCAGCTTCAGTTAAAGTAACCAGCTGTTTTGTTACCATCATTTCTACAACTCTACCCGCAGCCTTTGGCGTTATAGCATAAACACCCGAATGAATTTTACAACCTGCAGGAATACCGAGCACGGGAAGACTTTTACCGTAATAATCCCCTTGATGCTTATCAGCAAGAATCTCACTTACACTTTGGCATATATTTCGTGCTGTACCATCACCGCCAGCAAACAATAGAATATCAATTCCCTGCTTGACCAATGCTTTAACAGCTAGTTCAGTGTCTACAGCGGTAGTTTGATATTCACCATTTTTTTCAGCAACAGATTGATAAACCACTTCAACTTCAAACCCGAGTGAACGGGCACATTGTTCTCCCATTAGATTATTAGCCGTAAAGATTTTTATTTCATCTTTATAGGGAAGTAATATTTCCAACGCCAACTCAGCTCTTTGATTAGCCTTAGCCTGCGCGCCCAGCAATAAAGCTTGTTCGGCAATTCCTTCACCATCACTACCTTTTAATGCAACGCTACCACCCACACCAGCAATAGGATTAATAATAAAACCAAGTTTAAATTGACTCATATTTACCTCTTGTTTACACCTCTTGTTTACTACTTTGTTTACTGAATCATTTTACTGACACTTCTTAAATGCAGGTTTAACTGTTTTTTAACTGCTTATTTTAACCACCTATCTTAACCACTTGCCTAAACAAATAAGATTAAATCTGCATAAATCGACTTTCATTAAAAGGTAAAGCCGTTTGATAAACATCAGCTAACGCTGTAATAAATTGTTGAGCTCTGGGTGGAAACCCTTCTTTTAAATACTTCAACGCTTGTTGTGCTACTGATTGTCGAAAAGCAGTGGTATCAGCTTCAAACCCATTCAAATTGTCTGCCGAAACATTAAAACTTTTGTTCACAGCCAAACAAAAAGCCCATTCTATGGCTTGTGGCTTAATTTCTACTGATTCAAACTCTTTTTGTTGAACTTCATCTCGTCCATCAGGCATATACCAATAACCAAAATCTTCTAACAAACGACGTTCACTGCCTGCCAAACACCAATGAGCAATTTCATGCAACGCACTTGAGAAATACCCGTGAGCAAAAATAATCTGGTGATAATCACAATTTTCACCCGCGGGAGAATATAAAGGTTCGTCACCTCCTTTTATTAACCGGGTATTATATTTTTGACCGAATGTTTGGTTAAAGACAGTAATAAGATCTTGGTATTTGTGCTGCATAAACTATGTTAGTGACTGAACGATTTTAGGTGGATATTCTAACGAATAACGAAAAAAATTTACATCGTATTTTTAAATTTTTCTGATCAACAATGTTAAGCATTAGTTATACTAATTGGTCTGAATCAACTATTTATTGGTGTGATTAAACTCTTTATTAGTGTGGTTAAATTCTGTAATGTGCCAAAGCTCACCAGACGGTCCCCATAAATATATAACTTTCCCCCAGGATTCAACTTTTACAGGCTCATAAATTATACTGAATCTTTCCATATCCGAGATGGTCTTAAATGCATCGTCAATACTTTGAACAGCAAGTTGAAGCATCAAATTACTAACACCTGCTGTATCAGGAGATCTATGTAGAAAAAAGCAAGATGCCCCATTTTCAAAAAGTGACAAATCATCCGAGACATATTCCATTTTGAAGCCCAATGCCTGATAAAAAGATTGCGATAATCCATAGTCTTTACTTGGAATGAATACTCTTATGTCATCAACTTGCATAACTGACTCCTTAATTGCCTTATACCCAAGTATTTTGGGTATAAATACTATTCTTTACGTTGATTCTCTATTGCTTTTTTAATTGCCACAACTTGTTTATAACACGTTAGTTTGGCATCGCCAACTTTATCAGAACAATTAGCTTTTTCCGATTTAAAAGGTCTGCAGGAATACCAATAATTAGTCTCGGTAATAGCACAGCAACCCGTAAGGAAAGACAACAATATAATAAATAATATATTTTTGATGTAACATCCATTTTAATGGCTCTGTTCCATAATACTGTTGTCCCTCGATGAATCCCCT